>JAGPWA010000017.1 GCA_018066715.1 Porticoccus sp.
GCTGATCGATCACTTTGTGGTTGAGGCCAATATTAAACGGAGGGTGGCACGTGGCCAGTAACGACTCTACCTCGAAAACTATTATTGTTGCGCTGGCACTTTGTATTGTCTGTTCAGTTATTGTTTCAACTGCGGCGGTTATGCTTCGTCCGGCTCAACAGGCTAACAAAGATCTGGATCGCAAAACGAACATTCTCGCTGCAGCCGGTATGTTGCAAGAAGGCGTCAGTGTAGAAGAGCAATTTTCTAGCATCTCGACTCGCGCAGTAGATATGGCCACTGGCAAGTTTACTGATGCGGTGGACGTAGCTACCTATGATCAGCGCAAGGCAGGCAAGAATCCTGCAATGTCTGATGATCTTGGTGATGCTGACCTGGCTAAGATTGGTCGTCGTGCCAAATACATGCTGGTGTATGTGGTGGAAGGTGATTCTGGTCTTGATAAAGTCATCTTACCGATTAAGGGCTATGGGCTGTGGTCAACGCTTTACGGTTTTGTCGCACTTGAGTCTGATCTAAATACAGTAGCGGGTCTTGGTTTTTATGATCATGCCGAAACACCCGGTCTGGGTGGTGAGGTAGACAACCCTATATGGAAAGCCAAGTGGATTGGCAAGAAGAGCTACGATGCTGAAAATAAGCAGGCTTTGACGGTTATTAAGGGTTCTGTTGATAGCAGTCGTCCTGAAGCAGTACATCAAATTGATGGGCTGTCTGGTGCAACACTGACCAGTAAAGGCGTAGATAACCTGATTAAATTTTGGATGGGCAAAGATGGTTTTGCTCCATTCCTGGCTAACTTGCGTGCAGGGGAGGCTTAATCATGTCGACAAAGATAAAAGAAGTATTGTTTAAACCAGTATTTGATGAGAATCCAATTGCCCTTCAGATTTTGGGTATTTGTTCGGCATTGGCTGTTACGTCCAGCTTAAAAGTGTCTGTTGTTATGTGTATCGCTCTGACACTGGTGACAGCGTTCTCAAGTATGTTGATATCGATAATCCGTAAACAGATTCCGGGTAGCATTCGAATTATTGTGCAGATGACCATTATTGCTTCGGTAGTGATAGTGGTAGACCAGATTTTGAAAGCGGTGGCTTACGATATTAGTAAGCAGCTTTCGGTATTCGTTGGTCTGATCATCACTAACTGTATTGTTATGGGCCGTGCAGAAGCCTATGCCATGAAAAATCCTCCCATTGCCAGCTTCCTCGACGGTATTGGTAATGGGTTGGGTTACAGTGTGATCTTGTTGATTCTCGCCTTTATTCGTGAATTGTTCGGTGCGGGTAAGCTGTTTGGGTTTGAGATCTTCACCGTCGTTAATAACGGTGGTTGGTATGTACCTAACGGGCTATTACTACTTCCACCCAGTGCATTTTTCCTGATTGGCCTATTGATTTGGGCGCTGCGTTCTTGGAAAAAAGACCAAGCAGAGGCACCAGATTTCAAGATTGCGCCGAATTCATCTGAAGGGGAGGCCGTTTGATGGAACATTATCTAAGTCTTTTTGTTCGCTCTGTTTTCATTGAAAATATGGCGCTGTCTTTCTTCTTGGGCATGTGTACCTTTTTAGCTATTTCCAAGAAAATTCAGGCAGCTCTTGGTTTGGGAATTGCCGTTATTGTTGTGCTAGTCATTACGGTCCCTGCTAACAGCTTGCTTTATACGTACCTGCTTGCCGATGGCGCTCTTGCCTGGACTGGCATTGAAGGTATGGAAAATGTAGACCTCAGCTTCCTGGGGCTAATCAGCTACATTGGTGTGATTGCGGCTATTGTCCAAATCATGGAGATGTTCCTGGATAAGTTTGTTCCTGCGCTGTACAACGCTCTGGGTGTATTCCTGCCATTGATTACAGTGAACTGCGCCATTTTGGGTGCTTCATTGTTTATGGTTGAGCGTGACTACGATTTAGCAGAAAGCACGGTGTATGGTTTAGGTGCCGGTGTTGGTTGGGCTCTGGCTATTGTTGCTCTTGCTGGCATTAGAGAAAAGTTGAAATACAGCGACGTGCCTGTAGGTCTGCAAGGCCTAGGTATCACCTTTATTACTGTTGGTCTGATGTCGTTGGGCTTTATGTCCTTCGGCGGCATCGATCTGTAATCGGCGGGGAGAAGAAAGATAATGAATCTGGAAATCATACTCGGCGTTGGAATGTTCACAGCAGTTGTATTAGTGCTGGTGGCATTTATCCTCGCTGCGCGAGCGAAATTGGTGAGTACCGGCGATATCACTATTGATATCAATGGCGAAAAAACAATCACCGTGCCTGCGGGTGACAAGTTATTGCAAACCCTGTCGAATGCGGGTTTGTTTCTGCCCTCAGCCTGTGGCGGCGGCGGTACCTGTGCTCAATGTAAGTGTGTTGTGGTTGAAGGCGGTGGCTCTATGTTACCGACAGAAGAGTCCCACTTTACAAAACGGCAAGCCAAAGAAGGCTGGCGTTTGTCCTGTCAGACTCCGGTCAAACAGGATATGAAGGTTGAAGTACCTGAAGACGTATTTGGTGTTAAGCAATGGGAGTGTACGGTTGAGTCTAACCCCAATGTGGCGACCTTTATTAAAGAGCTGACATTGAAGTTGCCGGAAGGCGAAAATGTAGAATTTCAAGCGGGTGGTTATGTACAGCTGGAATGCCCCCCTCATCATATAAAATACAGTGATTTCGATATTGATGAAGAATATCGAGGTGACTGGGAACGTTTTGGTTTCTTTGCTCACGAATCTATTGTGACTGAGGATGTCATTCGCGCTTATTCCATGGCCAACTACCCAGAAGAGCGGGGTGTTGTTAAATTCAACATTCGTTGTGCTACACCGCCTCCTGGGTCTCACGGTATTCCTCCGGGCATTATGTCTTCGTGGACGTTTAACCTGAAGCCTGGTGACAAGGTAAAAGTATACGGTCCCTTTGGTGAATTCTTTGCCAAAGATACCGATAACGAAATGGTGTTCATCGGTGGTGGTGCTGGTATGGCTCCCATGCGGTCGCACCTGCTTGATCAGCTACGTCGCTTAAAGAGTACTCGTAAAATATCGTTCTGGTATGGCGCTCGCTCTATGCGCGAATGCTTCTACAATGAAGAGTACGACGAGTTAGCCGCTGAAAATGAAAACTTCGACTGGCACTTGGCGCTTTCAGACCCTCAACCAGAAGATAACTGGGATGGGTTACAGGGCTTTATCCACCAGGTTCTTTACGATAACTACCTGAAGGATCACCCTGCACCAGAAGATTGTGAATACTACATGTGTGGGCCACCCATGATGAATGCCGCGGTGGTCAAGATGTTGGTTGACCTAGGTGTTGAGAGGGACAATATCTTCCTCGATGACTTTGGCGGTTAATGAAAGGCGGCCAATGAGAGTTTTGCCTACAAAAGCAATAATAAAAACGAGGCCTAGGGCCTCGTTTTTGTTTGCCTGTTTTCTATTGGTGATTGGCTTACTGGGTTGTGCAGAAAAGCCGGAACAGTTGGTCTTCAGTGGCTTAGTGATGGGCACCACCTATCAAGTCAAAATTGTGCCTAATAACACTGTACCTAGTAATAGGGTGGTATCGAAGGATCTAGCGGCTCAAATAGATGAACGGCTACAGAGTTTGGATGCCACGTTCACTACCTATCAGAAAACCTCAGAGTTGATGACGTTTAATCAATCGCCCATCAAGCAACCCCAGACGATATCGCAGGAACTGTTTGAGGTTATGACCATTGCCAAGCAGGTTTATCAGCAAACTAACGGCGCCTTTGACCCTACGGTTGGGCCATTGGTAAACCTTTGGGGCTTTGGCCCAGGTTATACAGACCAGGTTATCCCTCAACCTGAAGAGATTACTCAATATTTATTGTCTGTTGGACTGAATTATCTTTTATTAGATCAACAGGCAAGAACGGCAACCCGTCAGTTTGATATAGAGCTAGACTTTTCTGCTATCGCCAAGGGATATGCTGTAGATGCGGTGGCAGAACTATTGGCATCTTATGGGCTTGAGCATTATCTGGTTGAAGTGGGTGGAGAGCTCCGCTTGAAAGGTCACAAGGCCAACGGTGAAAGCTGGAAGATCGCCATTGAAAAGCCCTCTATAGAGCAGGGTGGTGTACAAGAAGCGCTAGCATTAGAAAATGTCGCGGTGGCTACGTCTGGTGATTATCGTAACTATTTTGAGAAAGAGGGTAAACGCTATTCACATACGATTGATCCTAGAACAGGCTATCCTATAGATCATAATCTGGCCTCTGTGACGGTTATTGCTCAAACAGCGGCGAGAGCTGATGCACTCGCTACGGCGATGATGGTATTGGGCCCAGAAGGCGCCCTAGCGCTTGCAGAACAGAATGATTTGGCAGTTTACCTGTTGGTTAAGCAGGCCGATGGTTATGAACCGCAAACCACCAGCTTGTTCACTCAATACCTTTTAGGAGAGTAGATAGTGTTGGAACTGTTTTTGGCGTTTGTTGTTTTATTACTGATTATGTCGGGTATGGCCATTGGCGTGATTATGGGCCGCAAGCCACTAAAAGGCTCTTGTGGCGGCGTTGGGGCTGCTTTAGGCGAGGGGGACTATACTTGTGATCTCTGTGGTGACGACCCCAATAAGTGTGATGAGATCAATCAGGATGACACTAAACACACATCGAGTGATTTAGCTTATGACGCTACCAAGGTGAAGTAAAGCTAACCGGGTCAAGGCCATTGATCTTAGTTAATTATATCCTCAGTACATCCACAAATAAGGTAAGACGCTGTCCCGGTTGCAGATAATTTTTCTTATTTAGTTTGTTCCACTCAAGAATATCACTAATCTTCAAGTTGAATTTACTCGCGATTTGGTACAAAGAGTCGCCTCGGCGGACTTTGTATCTGAGTTTTCTTGTGCTGGCCGTTGCTGTGCCATTTCCTTTCGCGGTAATTTTAAGTTTTTGTCCAGGCTTGAGTGGTGCTTTAACATTCAGGCTATTCCACTTGGCGATATCACGAATTGAAACTTTTTTGTTTTTAGCAATGCTCCAGAGCGAGTCACCGCTTCTTACGGTATAAACATCAACAGTACCGCCTAATGGCCCGTCAAAACCTGTACCAGGAATTTTAAGTTTCTGACCAACGCTGAGGTGGTTACCCGCGAGTGAGTTTTTACTTCTCAGGTGCTTGATGGGTACTCGGTGCAAGCGAGCAATTTCTGAGAGGGTGTCACCCGATTTCACCACGTACTGTTTAATGGGTGCCCATTCTTCTCTTGGTGTGTTGGCCAGTGTCATTTGAAAGTGTGTTGCCTTCTGAATTGGCAACAAAATATGCTGAGGGCTTTCGGGGTGCGTTACTCTTCGACTGTAGCCTGCGTTGAGCTGGAAGAGTTCTTTGGCATCAATGCGTGCCATTTTTGCAGCTCTTGATAGGTCGATTTGTTCCGGAAGTTTGACCGTGGTGAAGTAGGGGCTGTTGGCCAGTTCAGGTAGAGTAATACCATGTTTTTCAGGATTGGCGACGATACGTGAAATAGCCAGTAACTGAGGAACATAGGCTCGAGTTTCCCGTGGTAAACCCAGAGACCAGAAATCTGTCGATTTTCCATCGCGCTTATTGCGTTCTATGGCTCTCCTTACATTGCCTTCACCAGAATTATAGGCGGCCAAGGCCAGCAACCAGTCACCGTCAAAATACTTATGTAGATATTTCAGATACTGAATAGCCGCTTCAGTAGATGCTACTGGGTCACGGCGGCCATCGTACCACCAGTCACGTTTTAGACCGAACCTTGCCCCTGTGCCTGGGATAAACTGCCAGAGACCCGATGCATGGCTGTGAGAATAGGCCTGTGGATTAAAGGCGCTCTCTACCGCGGGCAACATGGCCAGTTCCAGCGGCATATCGTTAGCTTCTAGTTCGGTGATGATGTGGTAGAGGAAGAATTGCCCCCTTTTCATGACGTTATCGATATAGGTCTGGCTATTGCTGTACCAGACCACTTGTTTTTCGATACCGGGGTTGTCGTAATACTCTTCTAGTTCTAACCCTTTTCGAAGGCGTTGCCACAGGTCATCCTGACTGGTTTTCTTCGGGTTTGAAGAGAACTTGATTTTACTGGGTGTGGACTTATTGGTTGCTTCAACAGAGGCATTTTTATCAATGACAACAGCCATTTTTTCGGGTTCTGGCTGTGGCTTTGATACAGGGTTGGCTGCTTCTTGGGTGGGTTGTTGTGCGCACCCCGAGACAAGGACAATCAGAAGCGTGATAAGGGCTCGTGTCTTAATTTTCATAGTTATTATTACGAGTAAATGGTTAGCGGCACATAATTGGAGGAGGATTGTAACGGCCTGCTCTGTTGGGATCAATTTATGACAGTTTTTCTATAAGCATGATGTGATGAAGTCAGCAATCTTCGTGTTTTACCCTTCATTCAATATGATGAGTGCCCAGATACTAGTAGGGCTAGAGTGACTCTCTAGAGCCTAGTTATTGCTGGAGCTGAATCTTGGTGTTGTTGTGCTCAAAAGTGATCTTTCCAGCGACGGATGATGGCAAATGTGTCTTCGTCAGAGTTAGCGGGTCGTCCCTCATGCTCTTCGGCCGCTTTTCTGATACTAGGTTGGTTCGCTCGTAGAAAGGGGTTTGACGATAACTCTTGGGTCAGTGTCGAGGGAATCGTAGACTGGTTCTGTTGGCGTTCTTGTTGTACCTGTAAGGCTCTCTGTTGTAATACTTTATTTTCTGGCTCAACGGCCAAGGCAAATTCAAGGTTAGCTTGTGTGTACTCATGGGTGCAGTAGATGAGTGTTTCAGCAGGCAGCGCTGCTAGACGAGACAGAGAATGCCACATTTGCTCAGGTGTCCCCTCAAATAGGCGGCCACAGCCACCTGCAAACAGGGTGTCGCCACAGAAGACTAGTGGTTCACCAGCAGTAAAGTAGGCTAGGTGATCTAAGGTGTGGCCTGGTACTGCCAATACATCAAACGCTGTTTCAGCGAGGTTCAGAGAATCACCATCCTTCATAATATGGGTGACTTGGGTGATACCCTTGGGGCCATAAACAGGTACTTGGTAATTATCGAGTAGCTGGTGAATACCGCCCACATGGTCGGGATGGTGGTGGGTTACAATAATACCTCCCAGTGATAGCTCTAACCGGTTTAGGGCCTCTATGACAGGGCTGGCATCACCAGGGTCGACGACATAGGCCCTGTTGTTGCCGGGCTGATGAAACAGCCAGATATAATTGTCTGTAAATGCAGGGATGGTATGAACAATGAGGGACATGATCGGTTCCGGTAGTTTTCAACGCAGATATTACCCATAATAAACGAAGTGATAGAGGTGGCGTAACTATCTATCTGATATGGTCCACAGATAGCGAGTCATTGAGCTGAAAAAATATGAGTGTGGGATAAGAATGCGTAACTTGTTCCAAGCATCCAGAGCATACTTCGATGGAAAACATCGAGTGACTTCCTTGGCGGATGCTCAGGCATCGTTGGGTAGCTGGTTTCAGACTCATTATGGCCAATACCTATTGCAGCGTGAACAAGAAGCATTAATCCAGGTCATGCCTGAATTAGGCGCCCACAGAATGATGCGTTTGGGTGTGACACCCCATCAGCTACTTACGGGTGAATTTAACCACCTTCACAGCTTTTCTATTGGCCCATCGCTAGGCGTTCAAAGTGGTTGTAATGTGGTTGCTGATTACGATAGTTTGCCCCTACCGTCAGAAACCGTTGATACAGTATTACTACACCATGCACTTGAGTTTTCTCAATACCCCCATGAGGTACTAAAAGAAGCAGCGCGGGTGCTGACACCCTGTGGGCATATGGTGTTAGTGGTGTTGAACCCTATCAGCTTTTTTGGATTGGCGAAGTGGCCGGCCAGACTACTTTCATCTCAGGCTGTTTGGCGCCACCATAGTTTGCGACATCGTCGGTTAATAGATTGGTTACGGTTACTGAATTGCCATCCGGTCAAAGCAGTGTCGGGGAGTTTCCCTTTGCCACTGCAATGGCCAAAGACCGATAATGAGATAGGGTTTACAGAGAAAATTGGACAAAAATACCGACTACCTTGGGGTAGCTTCTATATCGTGGTTGCCCGAAAATATGTCGCTCGACCGACTTTGCACGGGCCCAGAAGATGGAAGTCCATAGGCATCCCTGTGGCACCGGCGGTAAAAAAGAATAGTGTCATCAAAACACCTCTTTCAGGAGAGAAGTAGTTGAAGGACTTAGAGGTTTTTACCGATGGTGCCTGCCGAGGAAACCCAGGGCCAGGTGGCTGGGGTGCGCTATTGCGCTACGATGGCAGTGAAAAAACAATTTATGGCGGTGAAGGTGAAACCACCAACAATCGTATGGAGCTTACAGCGGCAATTGAGGCGCTGGCGGGATTGAAACAGCCTTGCAGGATAACTTTGACAACAGATTCACAATACGTGCGTCAGGGAATCACCAGCTGGTTAGCAAATTGGAAAAAACGAGGCTGGAAAACAGCCAGTAAAAAACCGGTCAAAAATGTGGACTTGTGGCAACGTCTCGAAGAAGAAGTGGCACGTCATCAGGTGGAGTGGCTTTGGGTTAAAGGACATAGCGGCCACCGGGAAAATGAGATAGCAGATCAGCTGGCGAATCGTGGTATTGATGAGTTGGAGTGAGGGGTAGATATCTGTTTTTTTAGGGGCGTCTTCTTCGGCGTACCACCAAAACCTAAACAATTAACCTATATGAGTGAGAGCCGTAGTGCGACAGGTTGTACTTGATACAGAAACGACTGGTCTTGAAACCAGCCAGGATCACCGAATTATTGAGATTGGTTGTGTTGAACTGGTTAAACGACGTTTGACCGGGCGTCACTATCACCAATACATCAACCCTGAGCGAAAAGTAGATCATGGGGCAATGGAAGTTCATGGTCTTACTGATGAATTTCTTGCAGATAAACCTGTTTTTTCAGCGATTTCAGATGAGTTTCTGGCCTTTATCAATGGAGCTGAGTTGGTTATTCACAATGCACCTTTTGATGTGGGTTTTATCGACCATGAGTTTGCCAAATTAGATGGCGCAGGTCAGGTGGCAGATGTTTGTACTGTGGTGGATACATTGGTCATGGCCAGACACATGCATCCTGGTCAAAAAAATAATCTTGATGCCTTGTGTAAACGTTATGGTGTCGATAACTCTCAGAGGGATTTGCACGGCGCATTGCTGGATGCGGAGATCCTGGGTGATGTCTATCTGCTCATGACCGGTGGGCAGGTTGATTTGGTGCTTGGTGGTAAAAATAGCCAAGGAGCCAGCAATGGCTTGGATGAAATTCGTCGCCTATCGACAGATAGACCCGCTCTCAGGGTGATACGTGCCAGTGAAGAAGAGTTGAATTTACACAACGACAACCTGATAAAGATTGATCAGGCTAGTGATGGCAGTTGTGTGTGGCTTGCGGCGCCAAATGGCGCCGCCACAGATTAGTTTTAGGTGTTGCTCAGAGTCCGAGTGAGGTTAGAGAACGTACTTAACACATAAAACCCCGACAGTAGAAAGAACGATGGTATAGGGCAGAGCCATAATAACCATTCGTCCATAGGATAGCCGGATTAAAGGCGCTAACGCAGAGGTTAACAAGAACAAGAAGGCTGCTTGTCCATTTGGCGTTGCAACACTGGGGAGATTTGTACCTGTGTTGATAGCAACCGTCAGCAGATCGAAATGCTCTCTGCTAATTTTTCCCGCATCCAGTACTGCTTTGACTTCATTGATATAGACCGTCGCTACAAATACATTATCGCTGATGGCTGACAGTACACCGTTGGCGATAAAGAACATCACTGGTTGAACACTCTCATCCATGGCGAGCACTGCTGCGATAACAGGAGAGAACAGGTGTTGTTCGTGAATAACGGCGACAATAGCGAAGAAAACCACCAGTAACGCCGTAAAGGGTAAGGCCTCTTCAAAGGCATGCCCAATTTGGTGTTCTTCAGTGATACCGTTAAATGCGGTCAGCAAAACAATAACAGTCAGGCCAATCAAACCCACGGGGGCAAGGTGGAATGCCAAACCAACCACCAAGAAAACAGCGACCACGGCCTGAACAATCAGCGATACCCGGTGCTTGTTGGTCATTTTTTTGGCTTCTTGTACATCAAACTCTTCAAGTACAGTACGCACATTGTCGGGTAGCTCGGTGCCATAACCAAATATGCCAACCTTTTCTAGTAGTACGCAGGTAAGTAGTCCGCAAAACAGCACTGGCATAGTGACAGGGGCCATAATTAAGAAGAACTCTATGAAAGTCCATCCGGCTTTTTCTGCAATTAACAGGTTTTGTGGTTCACCGACCAGTGTTGTTACACCACCCAAGGCCGTACCAACTGCACCGTGCATAATTAAGCTGCGAAGAAATGAACGGAAGCCTTCCAGGTCTTCACGGTGATATTCCATCACTGAAGTATCGTTGGAATGGTCATGGTCGTGTTCGTGGTGAATCTCTTTTCCCGAGGCCACTTTGTGATATACCGAATAGAAGCCAATGGCGACGCTGATCAATACAGCGGTTACCGTCAGTGCATCCAGAAAGGCTGAGAGCACCGCGCCCGCAATACAAAATAGCAGTGATAAAAAGGCTTTTGACCGTACACCAATCAGAATTTTGGTAAAAGTAAACAGCAACAGGTCACGCATAAAGTAAATGCCTGCCACCATGAACATCAATAGCAGGATAACTTCAAAATTGCCCAGTGCTTCTTGATAAACCGTTTCTGGTTTTGCCAAACCCAAAAGAATGGCTTCAATCGCCAGCAGTCCGCCTGGCTGAAGCGGGTAGCATTTGAGAGCCATTGCTAGGGTGAAGATAAATTCGACAATCAACACCCAGCCTGTAATAAAGGAGTCGACAGTGAAGACCAGAATGGGGTTTGCAACTAAAAAAGCCAGAATGGTGTATTTGTACCAATCGGGAGAGTTGCCCAGGAAGTTTTTGCTAAAAGCCTGAAGCATTGGCTGGGGCATGGGGTGATCCTTATGTTGTTGTTCTATCTCGTTTGGCTAAAACCAGAAGGACAATGTGGTTATTATTTTGCCAAGTTGTATGGGGCGAACGGTATAACGGAGTAGGCATTTTTGCAAGTATGAGTGCTGGTATGATGACCCCTTGAGGTCAAGGAAAAGAGAGAAAATGAGTGTGCTAAATGGGCACATGTGGCCATTAATTCTGTCCTATAGAACCTGACGTCCTAATGTATATTCGTCTAAAGGGTCGATATGTTCCAATTTGGTGAGTTTTATCCCTGTAGTATTTTGCCCGAGGCATTTGACGGCAAACCATTGTTGGTGGCCATTACTGGAAGAAAGCTACTTAGTTCTGAGAAAAGTGAACATTTTTTGTTTGAGCCTGAGCAGCTACCTGTTTGTGAGGGGCTCTCTCGTCATCTGCTGGGGGTCTATAACCAACGCCCATGCTATGCGGTAGATGTTGGAGAGGCAGCTAATATTCCCCATGGTACTGAATGGAGAGAGCTGCGATCACTGCTTGGCTTGGTCGATGAGTTGCACTTTAATTTGGCAGGAAGGGCAATTCAGATTATTCAGTGGGATCGTGAGCACCTCTATTGTGGCTGTTGTGGTCGCCCAACTACCGTGAATGAAGATGATCGATCTCGTGCGTGCCATCATTGTGATCAGGTGTTATATCCTAGAATTTCCCCCTGTGTCATTGTGGTAGTGACTAAGGGGGATCACTGTTTACTTGCCAGCAATGTGGCTTGGGAAGGCCGGTTTTATAGTGCCTTGGCCGGGTTCATAGAACCTGGGGAAACTGCCGAATCAGCCTTGCACCGAGAGGTCATGGAAGAAGTGGGTATAGAAGTGGAGAATCTACGATATTTTGGCAGCCAGCCTTGGCCGTTTCCAGGACAGCTGATGATCGGCTTCCATGCAACCTACAAAGCCGGTGATATTCAAGTCGATAATAACGAAATTATGGCGGCAGATTGGTGGCGTTATGACGGTTTACCGCCATGCCCTGAAACGAGTACCTTATCAGGGCAATTGATACAGTCATTTGTGGATAGTTGCAGAGAAGAGGGTCGCTGAGTATGCAATTTAACATCTCTACACTTATTCCCGTCATTGTAGGCATTGCGCTGCTGTTGTTGTCCATACGTCTTCTATTAAGGCGAGCCATGATTGGGACTGTTATAAGAGCCTTGGTGGGGTTGGTGCTATTGCTTGGGAGTGTGTTCTGCTTTTTGGGTGCTTTGGATTTATTAACTTATCGTCAACTGCTTCAAGAAGAACCTGTAGTCACGCTGCAATTTGAGAAGCTAAAGACTCAGACATACCGTGTCATTCTTGTAGATAGTCGCGGCCACCAATATCGTTACCATCTCAAGGGTGATCAATGGCAATTGGACGCGCGATTGATCCGTTGGCACCCAAGCCTTGCCAATGTTGGTTTTGGTTCTTTGTATCGACTGGAAAGAATCAGCGGCAGGTACAGTGATTTTAGGCAAGAAATGAGCGGTGAACGAACTGTTCATCAGTTAGAGCGAAGTCCTTATGCGGTAGACACTTGGGTCTGGCTGAAGCAACTTCCCTGGCTGCGTGAGTGGGTTGATGCTCAGTACGGATCTGCGACGTTTATGCCGATGGCGAACGGTGCTGTTTTTGAAGTGAAACTGGGTTTTGCGGGATTGGTGGCTCGTCCAGTGAACAGTGCTGGTAAGCAGGCGGTGTCTGGTTGGCAATGATACACTCGCGCATCAAATTATGGGTCAACAAGTAATAGAGGGAGTTTAAGATTGGAATTTTTGTCTGAGTATGGTCTGTTTCTCGCGAAGGCGATTACCCTAGTCGTTGGACTGTTGGTAGTCATCGCTACCATTGCAGGCCTTAGTAGTAAGGTAAGAAAATCTGCGAGAGGGGAGCTAGAGGTTCATCGTTTGAATGAAGACTTTGAACACATGGGTAATACCTTGCAGGTTGCCATGCTAAATCCTGCAGAGCAGAAACAGCTGGCAAAGGAACAGAAAAAAGAGGCCAAGCTACGCAAAAAGGCGATTTCTGATAAAAAGCGGGTTTTTCTACTGAATTTTAAGGGAGACATGCGCGCCTCTGCTGCAACAAACCTTCGTGAAGAAATTACCGCTGTACTGGGTCAGGCCAAGTCAGAGGATGAAATCGTGGTTCGGTTGGAGAGTGCAGGCGGTATGGTGCACAGCTATGGTCTAGCCTCTAGTCAACTTGATCGAATTAAAAAGCAGGGTATTCCTTTGACTGTTTGTGTCGATAAGGTGGCCGCCAGCGGTGGTTATATGATGGCCTGTGTTGCAGATAAAATTCTGGCTGCACCATTCTCTATCCTTGGTTCTATCGGTGTGGTTGCACAGTTACCCAATTTTAGTCGTTTGTTAAAAAAACATGATATTGATGTGGAGTTACATACGGCCGGTGCACATAAACGAACACTCACCATGTTTGGCGAAAATACTGACCAGGATCGTGAGAAATTTGTGGAAGACCTGGAAGATACCCACCAGCTCTTTAAAGATTTTGTGGGGCAGCGTCGTCAGCAAGTTGATATAGATAGAATCTCTACGGGTGAAATCTGGCTGGGTACCCGCGCAAAAGAGATGGCGTTGGTCGATGAGTTGATGACCAGTGATGAGTACCTAGTTAACTTGTCATCAAACGCGGATATTTACGAAGTAAAATATACCCACCGAAAAAGTTTACCCGAAAAAATGGGTCTTGCCGCTGAAAATAGCACTGACAGACTATTACTTCGTTGGTGGAATAGATTGCGATCCAATCAATACTATTCCTGATACTTCCTATGGAGAAGCGAGCCCAAGGCTAGTTTCTCCTGAGTTTCTCATCCACCGCAAGAGGATTGGGGAAGTTGAATGTCACAATATAGCTGGACACCAGGAAGGTAAGAATGGCTGCTGCTTGGATCAGGTGGGATGCTAGCTCCCCAATCAGTGAGGCATTGAAGGCTACATAGGCAATTAACAGGGAAAACTCACTGATCTGCCCCAACCGGAAACCGATATCCCAAGCCAGTACTTTTCTCTCACTCTGGCGCCCCAATAAAAACCGAAAGGTGGCGGGTTTCATTGCCAGCATCGCACCCCCAAGGATAAGGGCTGCCAAGGCAATCTCAGGTAGCAGCCCCAGGTTAAATCCGGCACCGAGTGAGAAGAAGAACATGATCAGGAAAAAATCGCGCAATGGCTTAAGAGTCAATGCAATATGCTGTGCAATAGGGCTGGAGGCAATGGTGATTCCGGCCAGGAATGCGCCAATCTCACGAGAGAGCCCAAGTACTTCAGCTAATTCAGCGAGCCCCATGCACCAGCCAATCGCTAATAGGAAGATGTATTCTCCTATTCGGTCATATTTGGCAATCAGCTTTAGAAGAATCCAGCGTACAAAGGCCCAGGCAAAAAGAACCAGCAGCGGTAGAGCCATCAGTGTGATACCCACCTGCATAAAATCGATTTGACCACTCTCGCCACTGAGTAGTATCAATAATACAAAGATAGCGAGAAAATCCTGCATCAATAGAAGACCAATCATCATCTCGCCGATATGCCGGTGGTGAAGAATCGTGGTGGGTAATAACTTGATGCCAATAATGGTGCTGGAAAACATCATGGCCGCGCCAATGATGAGACTTTCAGTGATGGTATAACCAAATAAATAGGCGATTAAAAAGCCGACACCAGCAAAAGATAAGGAGCTTATCAGCGTCACAACGGTGACTTTTCTTAGGGCCGTCATTAATGACTGTGGTTGTAGGTCTAACCCCAGTAGAAAGAGTAGGAAAATAATACCAATTTCAGAGATTCTAGAGAGTAGATGTACGTCTTGCATCCATCCTAAACAGTACGGACCGATCAAGGCGCCCACTGCAATATAGGCCACCAGTAATGGCTGTCGAGCATAGATCGCCAGTGAAGCGACCACTGCGGATCCAGTAAAAATTAAAAAGAACGATTCGACAACAGCTTCGTTCATAGTGATACCCCTTGTACGTCATTGTGGGGGAAGGGGTTGAAAGCGGCAAGGTTGCCCATGCCGGAATCTGTAAAAAGGCGTTTAGTTAATGATTGTTCTGGTTTAATCATAGCTCATAGTACTTGACCATTATCTGTATGAGACGGCGGTCTAGCACGTACTAGCCTCGGCGAAACAGTGGTTCTGGTTGATCTGCTGAGGTTTGATAGGTAACACTAAAATCGTTCAAAGAAGCTGCTGCCGATTCTAGGTCAATACCCTCTTTTAAGTCGAATGAGTCAAACCCGCAACGTTTTAGATAAAACAGCTGGTCACGAATGGCGCTACCGATGGCACGCAATTGCCCCGTGAACTCATACCGCTCTTTTAATAACCGCGCAATGGAGAAACCGCGGCCATCGACAAATGTGGGGAAGTTAACAGCAATAAGAGGGAACTGGTTGGCTTCCAGGCCGATAGTATCTACATCTTCATCGCTATCTATCCAGATTCCGGCGCACATCAGGTTAAGAGAGTCTTTGTTGTCCAGCCAATACTGCATGGGCAGTAAAACCTTAGCCATGGGCAGATCACCAGAGAAATCTTTATTTATAATTACCCAGCTATCATCAACAACTTGGCCATCTTTAATGATCTTTGGCATAGACGGTCTCCTTGAAAGGGGTGATTCCAATACGGCGATAGGTATCAAGAAATAACTCATCACCTTTGCGGTTTTCTACATAGACATTGAGGATTTTCTCAATAACCTCTGGCATTTCTTCTCGCCCAAAGGATGGGCCTAATACCTTTCCGAGGGTCGCATCACTATCAGCGCTACCCCCCAGTTGAATTTGGTAAAACTCTTCACCTTTCTTATCAACACCCAGTACGCCGATATTACCTACATGATGATGTCCACAGGCATTCATGCAGCCTGAGATGTTTAGGGACAGGTCACCGAGGTCGTAGACATAGTCCATGTCATCAAATTTACGCTGCAGGGCTTCGGCCACTGGAATTGATTTGGCATTAGCTAATGAGCAGAAGTCACCACCGGGGCAACAGATCATATCGGTGAGTGTGCCAATATTCGGCGTGGCAAAACCACCCGTTTTAGCTTTCTGCCATAGTTCAAACAGTTCAGATTTTTTTACGTCGGCCAACACTAGGTTCTGGTTGTGTGTGGTACGAACTTCACCCAACGAATATTGATCAGCAAGATCTGCTACGGCGTCTAATTGTTGGTCCGTTATATCCCCTGGTGCTACACCCGTGGGTTTTAGTGACAAGGTAACGGCTGCGTAGCCTGGGACTCTGTGGGCCGTAATATTTCTTTGCAACCATTTGCTAAAGGCCAAGTGCTCACCTGAAAGCTTTTTTAGCTCTTTTTCAGCATTATCATCATCGATTGGTTGATAGTCGGGTGCAGTGAAGAAACTCTTAACGCGGTTGATTTCTTCATTCGTTAAGCTAGCGGGAGTTTCTTTGATGTAATCCCATTCAGCTTCTACTTCATGAGCAAAAACGTCAGGTTTCCAGGCGCGTACCAGAATCTTGATCCGAGCCTTGTATTTGTTAGCTCGGTTGCCGTGACGGTTGTAGACCCGAAGAATAGCATCCAGATAAGTGAGCAGATGCTCTTTAGGGAGGAACTCACGGATGACACTGCCAATAACAGGCGTCCGGCCCAAACCACCACCTACGATCACTTTAAAACCTATTTCGCCGTCATCATTTCTTACTATTTGAAGGCCTATATCGTGAACCTGAATAGCTGCACGATCTCCTTGAGTGCCGCACACGGCAATTTTGAATTTACGGGGAAGGAAGGCAAATTCTGGATGAAAAGTAGACCACTGACGAATGATTTCACACCAGGGGCGAGGGTCTTCAAGCTCATCCTGAGCCACACCGGCAAACTGATCTGTTGTGGTATTGCGAATACAGTTGCCACTGGTTTGCACTGCATGCATTTGAACTTCGGCCAGTTCAGCTAGAATGTCCGGCACTTCTTCCAGCTGCGGCCAGTTGAACTGGATGTTCTGCCGAGTGGTAATGTGGCAGTAACCCTTGTCATAAGTCCGCGCAATACGAGCCAACTTGCGCAACTGCTTTGAGTTGAGCAGGCCATAGGGCACCGCGATGCGCAACATGGGAGCTAGGCGCTGGATATAGAGACCATTCTGGAGACGCAGGGGAAGAAACTCGTCTTCAGCGAGCTCCCCAGCCAAGTAACGTTCTGTTTGGCCGCGAAACTGGGCAACGCGCTCCTCGATAATCTTTTGATCGTTTTCGTTATATACGTACATAAACTGTAAGGTTTCTAATGCGTTGAATGACAGAAAGTCGCGAATTCTACAGGTAATAAAGGCCCTTGTCAGTGGGACACAGATAATACCGTGCCTTGCCCAACCTTTTAAAACTTTTTCTCTATATGATCATTAAGTTAGGGTATAACGGCGAGCCTTTATTGCTGTCATCCTGGGGGGACAATACTAAATGATACTGCTACAATCCCGCCCGCCGATTTCCAGCAGCTAATGAGGTTTATAAAACATGTCCAATGATGTAGTCGCTCAGCAATCAGAACAAGAAAAGGGTGACAGCTGTGCAGATGCGTTTGTAGCGCTTGCTGCCGTTTGTTTACTCGTGACCACTGTAGTGTTCTGGGTTAGTAACCAGTAAGTTCAGGTTATCTGTAAAAAAGGCGGTCAACTTGAGTAGAGGTGACCGCCTTTTTTATTTGAATTTTGTTAGCTCAGATTTACTTATATCAATGGTGGGCAGGGATTACATCCCTGCATTGTGAAGAACAAGTTTGACAACAGAGACCACTGTGAAGATAAAAATAATAGTAAAGATCAAGCCAGAGACGATATACACATAGATATTGCCATACTTGAAATCGCGTTCACGATTTTTATTACTCTGGATACCAAAAAAGGCGGCTAAGGTGCTGAACACAATCTGCCAGAAGTTGGGTTTGTTTTCGTCCCCAGGCTTATTCATAGCCAAGCTTATTCGTAGCAAGTTCATTCATAGTTTTGTCATCCAATACTAGTCTTCCAGAATTGGCCTCAGCCAGCGCTCCAGCTGTTCAGTAGGCACGCCCTTTCGCTCGGCCAGGCTTTCCAGTTGGTCTCGCTGTATTTTGCCCGTATTAAAATATTTTGCCTGTGGATGAGAAAAATACCAGCCACTGACAGATGCCGCGGGCATCATGGCAAAACTCTCAGTGAGCGATATCTGAGCATTGTTGGTGGCATCCAACAGTGAAAATAACGCCTGTTTTTCACTGTGATCAGGACACGAAGGGTAGCCGGGTGCGGGTCGAATACCTCTGTATTGTTCTTTGATTAGGGATTCGTTATCCAAGTTTTCATCATTGGCATAGGCCCAAAATTCTTTCCGAACCCTCTGGTGTAAGTGCTCGGCGAAGGCTTCAGCCAAGCGATCGGCCAGAGCTTTCACCATAATACTATTGTAATCGTCACCGTTGGCTTCGTAGCCTTTAGCCAATTCATCAACACCTATACCCGTTGTTACGGCAAAGGCGCCCACATAGTCGGTGATACCTGTGTCCTTCGGTGCAATAAAGTCGGCCAGGGATATGAGCTCATCGTTTGCCCCTTTCTTGCGAGTTTGTTGGCGAATTTGATGCAGTGTCGACAGCACATGGTTTCGTGATTCATCGGCATAGACTTCAATATCGTCAGTATTGACGGTGTTGGCAGGCCACAACCCGAATACAGCTCGAGCTTTGATCAGCTTTTCATCAACCAGCCTTTTAAGCATTAGCTGAGCATCAGCGAATAAGTTGCGGGCAGCTTCGCCAACCTTTTCATCGTTGAGAATCTTGGGGTATTTACCGGCTAACTCCCAAGTGATGAAAAAGGGTGTCCAGTCTATGGTGTCTACCAATACATCTAGGGGGTAGTCATCCAGTGTCTGTACGCCGGGGGTAGTTGGAATAGGGGGCACATAGTTCTGCCAATCAATTTTGAAACCTGAATCCTTGGCTTTAGCATAGGGCAGGGTAGTGCCACGGGGCTTGCGATTGGCGGTACGTTTTCGCACCTGTTCATATTCAGTTTGAATCTCTGCCACATAGGCGTCTCGTCGTTCATCACTGAGTAGTTTGCTGGCCACACCCACGGCACGGGAGGCATCGGAGACATAGATTGTTTGGTTGCGTTGGTAGTTTGGTTCTATCTTGACGGCTGTGTGGGCCTTAGATGTGGTGGCACCACCAATTAGCAGTGGAAAGTCTAGTTTTTGGCGTTCTAGCTCACTAGCAACATGAACCATTTCATCCAAGGATGGGGTAATGAGCCCTGATAACCCAATAATATCCACGTTCTCTTTAACCGCTGTTTCAATGATTTTCTCAGCGGGCACCATGACCCCTAAGTCGACCACCTCATAGTTATTACAACCTAAAACTACGCCCACAATATTTTTGCCAATATCATGTACATCGCCCTTAACTGTGGCCATTAGGATTTTGCCATTTGCTTTGGCGCCATCTTCCTTTTCAGCTTCAATGAAAGGTTGCAGGTGGGCGACAGCTTGCTTCATCACACGGGCTGATTTAACAACCTGGGGAAGGAACATTTTGCCAGAACTAAATAGATCACCCACCACATTCATACCGTCCATTAGTGGGCCTTCAATCACATGAAGAGGACGTTCGACTTCTAGTCGAGCTGCTTCAGCATCTTCTACAATATAGGTAGTAATACCCTTTACTAGGGAATGCTCAAGACGTTTTTCTACCGGCCAGCTGCGCCATTCCAGGTCAACTTTTTTCACCTCAACAGAGCCATCACCACGATATTTTTCTGCAACCTCAACCAGGTTTTCAGTACCGTCTGGGTGGCGATTGAGGATGACATCCTCAACTTTTTCTCGGAGCTCATCGGACAGGTCACTGTAGACAGCGAGCTGCCCAGCATTGACGATACCCATGCTCAAACCAGCTCGGATGGCATGAAGTAAAAACACAGAGTGAATGGCTTCACGAACCGGGTTGTTCCCTCGAAAAGAGAAGGAAACATTGCTGATACCACCAGAAATAAGAGTCCCTGGAAGATTTTGTTTTATCCAGCGCGCGCTCTCAATAAAGTCTACTGCGTAGTTGTTATGCTCTTCAATACCGGTGGCGACGGCAAAGACATTAGGGTCGAATATGATGTCTTCAGGGCGAAACCCCACCTGGTTGACCAAAATGTCGTAGCTGCGCTGACAGATTTCTTTTCGGCGTTCTAGGTTGTCTGCCTGCCCCTTCGTATCAAAAGCCATGACCACCACCGCTGCACCGTATTTTAGGCACAGCTTGGCTTGCTCAATAAAAGACTCTTCACCTTCTTTAAGGCTGATAGAGTTGACGATGCATTTTCCCTGAGCCCACTTCAGACCAGCTTCGATCACGTGCCATTTTGAAGAATCGATCATCAACGGAATGCGTGAAATGTCGGGCTCTGAGGCAATCAGCTTTAGGAATGTCGTCATGGCATGAACAGCATCAAGCATGCCTTCATCCATATTGATGTCGATAACTTGAGCGCCGTCTTCTACTTGCTGTCGAGCCACATCAAGAGCGGTATCGTAATCTCCATCCAGAACCAGCCGTTTAAACCGTGCAGAACCAGTGACATTGCAGCGTTCACCTACGTTCACAAAGAGCGATTCTGCCGTAATGTTGAAGGGTTCTAGTCCTGAAAGGCGGCATGCCGGCTCTATTTTGGGAATCGGGCGCGTCGCGTGTTTTCCGACAGCTTCTGCGATCATTTGGATATGCTCTGGCGTTGTACCACAGCAACCCCCAATAATATTAACCAAACCGCTTTGGGCGAATTCACCGACGATAGCCGCCATTTCGTCGGCAGTTTCGTCGTACTCACCGAACTCGTTGGGTAATCCAGCATTGGGATGCGCGCTAACCAGTGTATCGGAAAGCCGTGACAACTCTGCAATGTGGGGGCGTAGTTCTTTAGCCCCCAATGCACAGTTAAGCCCGATAGAAAAAGGTCTGGCGTGAGCCAGTGAATTCCAGAATGCTTCAGGTGTTTGGCCCGACAATGTACGGCCACTGGCATCAGTGATGGTGCCTGAAATCATAATGGGTAGTGTCTGCCCTAACGTTTCAAATACGTCTTGCACCGCAAAAATAGCAGCCTTGGCATTGAGTGTGTCGAAGATGGTTTCGATAAGAATGATGTCAGAGCCACCGGCAATCAGCCCTTTTGTTGCTTCAATATAGGTCTCTACCAATTCATCAAAATTGGTGTTTCTTGCTCCAGGATCATTCACCTCGGGTGATATGGAGAGGGTGCGGCTGGTTGGCCCCAGCACGCCTGCAACCCATCTTGGTCGTTCTGTTGTAGCGATTGCGTCACAAGCTTCACGTGCAAGTCTGGCACTGGTTTCATTCAGCTCGTAGACCAATGACGCCATACCGTAATCGGCAAGAGAGATGGATGTGGAGTTAAAGGTATTGGTTTCAACAATATCTGCACCGGCTTCAAGGTAGACACGATGTATGTCTCGAATCGTATCTGCCTGGGTCAGAGACAACAGATCATTGTTGCCCACAACATCCTGAGACCAGTCTTTAAAACGTTCGCCACGATAATCAGCTTCAGTAAATTTATGGGACTGAATCATAGTCCCCATAGCGCCATCCAGTATTAGGATGCGATCACGGACTGCCTGGTGGAGAGCGTTTATACGAGTTTGTTGGTTATTCAAGTTGTCTTCCATTTTCTAGTGGTTAGAACCATTTTAATGCTGTTGTGGAAAGGGGGCGCATTCTAACAGATATTCAGGCAGGCTCTCAGCCTGTCTATGAGCTTAATTATGGGTATTGTTATCTGCGGTGATCAATAGATAACCATCATTAATAGCGGTTATAAATCATCATTGTTGCATTGTCGTCACATGACAAGAATGTTAGAATACATGACTAAATTACTCAGGTATAGATTCCAGGTATTTTTAATGCTCAACATCACGATCACTGAATCCGCTCAGAAGTATTTAGCCGACTTGCTCAGTAAACAAGACTGTGAAGGTATTGGCATCAGAATGTTTGTTGCCGACCCAGGTACGCCCAAGGCGGAAACCTGTATTGCCTATTGTCGTCCTGGCGAAGAAGAGGAAGATGAAACGGTGATGGAACTTGATGGGTTTAAGGCTCATTTTGGTCAGAGAAGTTTACCTTTCCTTGACGAGGCAAAAGTTGATTATTCAGACGATAAATTTGGTGGTCAGCTAACCATCCGTGCACCTAATTCACGGATGCCCCAAGTTAATGACGACAGCCCCGTCGAAGACAAAATTAATTACGTGCTGCACAATGATGTCAACCCTGGTTTGGCAGCTCACGGTGGGGTGATCAGCCTGGAAGAGGTTGCAGACGATGTGGCTATCTTGCGTTTTGGTGGTGGTTGCCAAGGTTGCGGTATGGTCGATGTCACTTTGAAGGAAGGGGTAGAGAAAACTATCTTGGAGAAGATTCCTGAACTGAAAGGAATTCGGGACGTTACAGACCACACAGATAAAAGCCAATCTTATATGTAAGCTCTTTTTCTGTCAGGCTCTTGTTCTAGATAGACATTTTCATTTATGCTGTGCAGTCAGCATAATAAAGTTCCGCGGATAGTCCTTTAGTCCGCAAGGAGTGGATATGTCTAGGTTACGTGAATTTGATCGCACTGATGTTGTAACGAAAGCGTTGAATCTATTTTGGTCTGATGGGTATAACGCCAGCTCAATCAGTAAGTTAATAGATGTTATGGGTATTAATCGCGGCAGTCTCTATGCCACGTTTCACAATAAGGCTAGCCTTTTCTCCGAGGCAATGACCAGCTTTACAAAGAGCTCTTGGGATTTCGATTCAGCGAGACTGGTGGGTGTTGAAGACCCCCTTCAGGATATCCGCAGTTTTTATTACAGCAAATTTCTTAGTGATGGCGAGACGATTTCCAATGGTTGCCTTCTCTTTAACACCGTCTCAGAGCTCAGCAACACCTTGCCAGAGGTTGCTGGCGAGGCCCGTGATCATTTGCTTGAGCTGAGGAGGCTATTTCTAAAGCGGCTTACAGAAGCCCGAGACAGCGGCATGATTGATAAGGATAAAGATCTTGATGTTCAAGCAGATTATTTGCTCGCCATGATTGCTGGTTTGCGTACCCTCTCTAAGATGGATTTCGATAGGGCTTCGCTGAAAAAAATGATAGATACTATGGTGGATGGGCTTTCCAGCTAGAATATGACCACATAAAACCATAAAAAAACGGGCACATTGGCCCGTTTTTTTATGGTTTTTTATTACTATTTTTCAGAGTTACTTTCGTCTTTCTGGCAGAATGGATTTCAGCTCCTCTCGCATATCGCGTAAGGCTTTTTCAGTAGATTCCCAATCGATACAGGCATCCGTAATAGACACGCCGTATTCCATATCTTCCAGGTTTTTTGTGATTTTTTGGTTACCTGCTTTCAGGTTACTCTCAACCATAATACCGATAATAGATTTATTTCCCTCAAGAATCTGATGGGTCACATTCTCCATAACCAACGTTTGTAGTTCGTGATTTTTATTGGAGTTAGCGTGACTGCAATCCACCATGATATTGGTAGGGATACCGGCACGCGTTAATTCCTGTTCAGCAATAGAAACACTGACAGAGTCATAATTTGGTTTACCATCTCCACCACGAAGAACTACGTGGGCATAGGGGTTTCCGGCGGTTGTAACTACCGAAACGCTCCCCTCTGAGTTGATACCCAGAAAGCGGTGAGGGCTGGCGACAGATTGAAGAGCATTGATAGCGACCGTCAAACTACCATCCGTACCGTTTTTGAACCCTACCGTTGAGGATAGCCCTGAAGCCATTTCTCGGTGAGTTTGAGATTCAGTCGTTCTGGCACCAATGGCAGACCAGGAAATCAGGTCTTGCATGTACTGGGGGGATATGGGATCCAGTGCTTCGGTGGCTGTAGGCAGACCCAGTTCAGACACATCCATCAGTAACTGGCGGCCAACATGTAGCCCATCAGTAATTTTGAAGGAATCATTGAGATAGGGATCGTTAATAAGGCCTTTCCAGCCCGTGGTAGTGCGTGGTTTTTCAAAATAAACCCGCATGACAACATAAAGCGTATCACCCACTTCATCAGCCAGTGCTTTCAAGCGGTTGGCGTAATCCTTTGCCGCGACAATGTCATGAATTGAGCAGGGGCCAATGACGACCAGAATACGGTGATCCTTCTTGTCGAGAATATTCTGTATCGTGGAGCGTCCTTCCGTAATCGTTTTACGGGCGGTGTCCGTGACTGGAATTTCTTCTTTCAGGGCCTTGGGTGTTACCAGTACATCCTGTGAGCGGATGTTGATGTTTTCAACAGCTTGAGTCATTTACTTTCCACGTCAACAAATATGTTCATAATTAAGCCGGCTATTCTACATTAAATATTGAGTTTGGGGCACTGCTAGGGCTCTGTGATATGGGCTGTATGGGCGGTTAGCAGCTGATGATAGTCATAAAAGCAGTAATGATTTTATATACTTCAAGTCTACTCAGATGATTTCAAGATGATTGATGAGTGGAAAATACAGGGCAATTTTAATCGGCATATCATCCATCTGACTGAAAAGAGCAGCGTAGTGTTCCAATTGAGCCCTGTACTGCTGGACTTGATGGTCCAGAAACCCTTGCTGTGACTCACCCTCTGCAGGTTCTGCTATTTTGTAGTCAATAATCCAACGAAGACCATCCGCAACAAAGGTCCGATCCAGAACGGCTGTTTTGGGCTTGCCACCTTGTGATATATAGCCAAGGGCATATTCACACCGGCTTTGAGCGTGCTGATTGCTGAGTATCCACTGGGCGGTTTCACTCTGAAGGCAGTTAGTAATAGCTCGGCTCATTAGCCCTAAAGGCTCTTCGGTTTGACTGACCCCTAATTGTCGTAGTTGGATATCCCAGAATGGTTTCCGGCTATCTATGGTGTTCAGATTCCAGGTATTGATACCCTCCACAACGATTTGCCGAAGAATACGGTGAAGAACTGTTCCTGTATGACGTGCTGTAGAGTTCGGTTCGTCTAAAGGGCCTTGATCATGGTCTTGGGGTGCTTGCTCGACAGCGACGGGTGCATCATCCTTCACAGTGATGATTTTTGGGTGTTGCCAATCTGTAGGAAGCCGCTGTAGGTGATCAAGTGTTGGAATCGGCTGATTAGTCATCTCCTCACTCTCACCCTGTTGCTGATAGTGACAATGAATACCTGGTGCTTTAGCTTCAATAGCAGATTCAAGTACCGGCCAGAGGCTTTCCAGAAGACTGTTTGAGGTAGGCTTTAGCTCGTTGTCTGTGGTGTACAGCAAGTGCAGTTTTTTGATAGCACGAGTGGTTCCCACGTAAAGAACGCGGGCTTTTTCCAATTGGTTTTTTAATTGATGTTCACGTTGCAGGTATTTGAAGAGTGGGTCTGAGTCTTGGCCCGTCTGCTCAAGAGGACCGATAATAAGCTGGTTCTCTCCCTGCTTACTGACTCTTTCTTGCCACAGTATCAATTGCTTGTCATCACCGCGAGGTTTCCGGTTAAGACCGGGGATGATCACCGTATCAAACTCAAGCCCTTTGGCTTTGTGAATAGTCATTACATGAAGCTTTGGGTCGGCCTCTTGGTCAGGTTTGGCATACAGTGATTGCACGGCTTTCTCAAAACCGGTCCAGTCACTGATTGTTCCGCCTGTCTCTTGTTGTTCAAGTAAATCGAGGTATTGCTGACATTGCTCTAACTCTGTGGTGGAGCCCAGTGCAGCTTTTCCGCCCAATGCTGCCCAAATGCCTTCAATCCAAATACGTAATGGCTTTCTATACCGCTGATCCCAACCTACTTTTAGGACGCTACTGACACGATTTAATATCTGACTGCCTTCCGGTGAAAGGTTGGGGATATGGCGGTGATTGAGAATATTTAGAAATAATAGCGGGTACCGTTCTCCCTCAGCCACAGGATTCTGTTCAGGTAGCGTTGTATTAGCTATCTGGAATAAATCATGTAGATCCAGCCCGCACCAGGGTGAGCGCAAGATAGATAACCAGGCAATACGATCAGCGGGAGACAGTAGTGCACGGGTGAGGGACATCAGGTCAATCACGGGCATCCGTTTACCTAATGGATCTATATCGGTGGCTTGCCAGTGGTGTCCAGCCTGTTGGAGTGCTTTTAGGATGTCAGGTAAATGGGTGCGATTACGTACCAGAATAGCAATAGAGCCATCAGGATCATGTTGTTTGGACTCTTCGACCCATTTTACGACTTGTGTTGCCTCAGCTTTGCGTATCTTATCGTTAGCATTAGCTTGCGGATCGTTAATAAACGCATCCACTGTGACGGCCTCAGTGGGCAGAGAAGGGTGGTGGGCCAGTGCAGTGCTGTAGCTCACGGCACCACGACTTATATTGTCACGGGTCGGAAATACCTCAACAAATGCCTGATTAACCCAGTCAATAATCCCTGCCTGAGAACGGAAGTTGACTTGTAGGTCCAGTGGCTCCAATTGAATATTGCCAATGGGTAGGCTGCGTGCTTCTAAAAACAGCCCTACATTGGCATTGCGAAAGCCATAGAGAGATTGCATGGCATCGCCGACGATAAATAGGCTTCGTCCATCATTGGGCTCCCAGCCTGCGGTGAGCCGTCGTAAAATTGTAAATTGTACCGAGGAGGTATCCTGAAACTCATCGGTCAGGATGTGTTTGACCTGGTAATCCAGTTTCAGGGCCAAATCGGTTGGCTCATCTTCAGGCCCTAGTGCGCGTAATGCCGCCAATGTGATTTCTGTAAAGTCACAAACCTTATGTTGTTGAAATATTAGACTGAGCTGTGCGGCCAAGGCTGGCAGTAATAGTGTCAGTGCCTCTAATACGTGCCATTGGTTATCGTTGTAATTGGGTGGAGGAAGGAATCGAATATCCTCAAGGGCTTCCCGCAGCCCTGAGATTGAACGTAGTTGGGCAATTAATGCTGATACTGCATTTTTTTGCGCCTTGGCGACGGCTTTGTCACCGGTATCTGTTTCGGTGGGAAAGCCGATATTTTTGTTGAATGCTTTTCGCCAACCATTTTCCTTGGTTAACAGTAGCTCACACAGACCCTGCCATTGCTCAATGAAGTGCAGGTTATTTTCTGGCAATTCAACCATTCCCAGGCAGTGATTAATCGGTGAGGTGCGTTTGTCATAGGGGAGTTGGTTGGCAGCGTAGTCAGCCAATAAGGCCAAGTCGCTTCCATAGGGTGCCAGTAGGTGTTGGGCTTCAGAGAGTGTTTCCTCGATGACTTCATTAAGGAAACTTTCCAGGTAGTCTCTGGCGCCTCGTGACTGAAATAGTTGCCCTAACCATTGCTCACGTTTACTCAACAGATTGATGAGTAGTAATTCCAGTTTGTTGAGGTCATTGTCCAGATGGAGCAGCAAGATAGTGATTGCTTTACCGAGGGGTTTTTGCTGCTCTAGTGAGGGTAACAATAATTCAGCAATTACCTCACGGTAGTAGGGTGTTGGGTCGTTTAGAGGTTCTGAGTAATCACCAAAACTGCTTTCAACGGCCAGCTGTTGGGCAAGGTTAAGGCAGAAACCATCGATGGTCTGAATACGCAGGCGGTTGGGGTTTTCCAGCAGC
>JAGPWA010000030.1 GCA_018066715.1 Porticoccus sp.
GACAAATGGCGCAAGTTCTCCGAACCACCACGCTTTAAGTTAAACCGTACAGCTCGCACACCTGCATGATCCAACTGGATAATGTCATCATCAGAAACCGTGACCGGAAGCTGTGTAACACCAACAAAGGCTGGCCCTAACTGATTTAATGCATTCACTAAATAACTCTGATCAAATGCCTGAAAAGAACCAGAGACAATCGCACCACCACAGAGGTCATACGGCTTCATGCGGTCTAAGTAATCATTATGGCTAAATTCGGTTGGCAGGTAGCCATTATTGGGAGCAAGGGGGAATTGATGATCGATAATATGAAAGTGGCTATCGAATATTTCGAATTGATTTAACAAGAGCCCTCTCCTTCTAATTCTCTGTATCTTTTGACCTAGCCACACCATCTATTTGATCGTAATAGGTCTGACGAAACTCCCCGAGAATACTCTCTCTTTTCTGATCATCAAAACCTATATTAACCAGTGCCATACTAGCCAATTCCATACTTGTCTCTACATTTTCTGAGACAACACCCGATGCGCCCAACCTTCTCAATTCAGCACACTTATTCAAGCTATGGCCGCGTACATAAATAACCATGTCAGGGTATGTTTTTCTTAATGTTGAAACTAACTGCTCCGTCGCATCAAAATCATTCAGCGTCACAATAATAATCTTGGCATTACTTGCACCAGCAGCACTCAATAATTCTGGGTTACACACATCGCCAAAAAAAACAGGGTGACCATTCGCTCGTTCTTTTTCAACAATAGAAGCATCTGAATCCAGGGCTAAAAATGGTATGTCTGCCATCGAAAATATTTCACCTATTCGGTGGCCAACTCGACCAAACCCTGCAAGTACTATTGGTGCCACCGGCATCTCAATATTTTTGATTTTCTTTTTCTCTTTCTCTTTACTAAGCCGTTGTGCGAAATGTGCAAGAATCGGTGTTACAAGCATGCTAAGAAGTACGATAAGTAAGAGTTGTTGAAACAGTTCTTTACTAAAAAGGTCCGCCAGATAGGCGAGGGAAAACAATACCAAAGCAAACTCACCGCTCTGGGCAAGGATCATGGAAACGGCAAGACTATTTTTTGTCTTAAGACCAAACAGGTACGCTAATGGAAAAAGTACAACAATTTTTATGATGATTAACCCGCTCACCAACCCCAATGACACCAGTGGGCTTTCAAGCAATAATTCTAAATTGAGCAACATACCCATCGACATAAAAAAGAGGCCCAAAAACAACCCTCGAAAAGGCTGAATTTCAGCCCTCACCTGATGCCGATAAGAAGAGTCGGATATAAGTAAACCGGCCAGAAATGCACCCATCGCCATGGATAGCCCAATATGCTCTGTGACCCAAGCGGTTCCAAGCACCAGAAGAACCGCTGACGCCGTAAAAACTTCTGCATTACCAGAAAGTGCTACCCGATGTAGTACCGGGTGTAACAGGTAACGGCCTAACAACACGATTAACCCAAGGATCAATATCGACTCAGCGAGAGCAAAGCCAATATCTTTGCCAAGACTAAGCTCTGGCATGGTCAGCAATGGCAGCAAAGCCAATAACGGCACAACCGCAAGGTCTTGAAACAACAACACTGAAAAAGAAGTGCGCCCATAAGTCGATGTCAGTGATTTTTGTTCAGTAAGTAGTTGCAGCACAAAGGCCGTTGAGGAAAGCGCTAGCGCAGGTCCAATTAAGGTCGCCGCACGCAAGGGAATATCGAACACAAAATAACTGATACAGCCCAGAAAAATACCCGTCATCAGCACCTGAAGGCTACCCAGACCAAACACTAACCGTCGCATTAACCAGAGACGCGATGGTTTCAGCTCAATACCAATCACAAACAGCAGCAGAACAACCCCAATTTCTGCGAGGTATCTAATCTCACTTACATTGCCGATCAGACCTAATCCCGACGGGCCGACAATGACACCGGATATCAGAAATCCGGGGACAGCACCTAACCTGATTGCTTGAAAAAGAGGGACAGCAATCACCGCCGCCATTAGTAAAATAATAATATCAAGCAGGTAATGTGAAATCATAAGCTATAAAAAAACACGCATTAGAAGTATGAAGCTTAAAGTATAAATTAAGGGTAACCGTGCTAACCAAACTGCACGGGTACACCCTCTCGGTCAAACGCCATATATTTGGAGAGATCACCACCATTTTCTACCGCGTGCAACATCATTTTAAGCGGCTCTTCCGCATCATCAGAACTCGGAGCGACACCATTTTTTCCCGCAAGGCCAGCGACCAAAACAATTTGCCAATCTTTTTCTATTCTCTCAGCTTCAGCCACCAACGCCGAGAATATACTCAATTCACCCAATGTCTTATCAACACACATAATGGGTTGTAATGCACCACCTTGCCCGGAATGAAAACGGCTTGCATCCTTCTCTCCATGATCGTCAGGAAGCGATGCTCTTAAAAAAATGAACAATAGACGTTGCGGCTCGGGTTGTTGATTGGCAGCGGACAACAGGGATTCATAGCTGGTAATGTTAATCTTCTTACTCCTTTTGATGTGCTAACTGTAGGTATAGAGCGAGGTCTATACAATCTGACTATAACGCTTTAATAAAGGTGGGTCGTGATACAGGACAATAGCATTATAATTTTACTCTGCCCTAAGCCCTAAGATCAGCTCTTTGACCCATTCGCTTTAGCTCGTTCTCTATAGCTCAATCAGGTTACAGTTAATTGGTGGCACTTGAAAAATAGCTTTTTATCCACTCGTACAGGGTTTGAGCAGTTAGCTCATTAAGTGGAATAATCTCAAATTTATCCTCAGGGTCTTGATCCTTAAAGGAAAACAGGTAGCTGACGATATCCGGTTGTTCATCATGTAAAATCACGATAATACGCTTGCCACTTTTCAAGCAATCAATCGTCATCATATCAACAGGGATACCCTGTGAGCGCATCTTTTGGCTCACACCTACAACGGGGTTAATGTCCTCGAAATCTTCCTGAATACGCACATGAGCTTCAGTCGCGGCATCAGATAATAGTGATAAGGGTTGGTCAGTCAAAATAGAATCTCTGGTGATATTAACGCCTTGGGCAGGGGCGTGGCGATCGCCACATCCTGCGAACGGAGAGAGCAGCTTGCCCCAACTGGTTATGTTTCACTCCGAGCTCTCAACTGCCTTTTTTATAGTCAAAGGCCATTTCGCACTCAGGAAGATCATAAAACATGGGCCCTCGGTTGGCCCTGCTCCCATTGTATTCATCAGCTTCATTTTTACACTCTGACTCTTCTTTTTTCTTTCCCAAGCACTCTTGAAAGATATTCTGCTTTAGTGGGGCCAAAGCTATTTGGCGTGCTTCCTCACACTTGTTGTCGAGTTCCATTTGTTTCTGGTTACGGTCTGCTTCACTTTCCCCACAGTAACCTGCGGTTACAACAAGTAAGCTTACGGCTAATACTAGAAATTTTTTCACTTTGATTACTCCGCTAGAAACATAACAGTGAATTATAAAGACCCAGACACTATATCACTTTGGCTCCCGACCCAAAGACGCCCAAAAATATTTGTTTGATACTCTCTATATAAAAAAGGTTGCTGAGTGTGACTCAGCTGTTTTTGTAACAGACATTATAGTGCCTTCCCCATACTTTTTTATTTACTCCCTTTGCCGCCTATAACATAAACTTAGTCTTTAAAAATTAATGGGTTAAGTTACATTTTAAAGAGAGAGGCGGCCTATGGCCGCAGATCTAAGAATATCAAATGGTGGGTAGCACCATTTCTTTCTCCCACCCACTGCCCAATCTCCCCACCTACCCTTGTTCTTAATGGCTAAGGGCAATCTCCACAGGTAGAATACCGGCTTTGTTAAATCCCCCAGTAATTGAGGTCTTATATGAATGACCATGTGAACCCACAGGCACACCCTGCCTTTGAGTTTCTGCGCAGTGAACGCATTGAATCCCTGAATATTGAGATGGCTGAATACCGCCATCGCAACACCGGGGCACAGCATGTCCATATAACGGCTGACAACACTGAGAATGTGTTTTTGGTGGCACTGAGAACTGTCCCCAAAGATTCCACTGGTGTTGCTCATGTTCTGGAACATACCGCCCTGTGTGGTAGTGAGAAATACCCCGTTCGCGACCCTTTCTTTATGATGATTCGTCGGTCGCTGAATACCTTCATGAATGCCTTTACCAGCTCAGACTGGACGGCTTACCCCTTTGCCAGCCAGAACAAGAAAGACTTCAATAACTTGCTGGACGTGTATCTGGATGCGGTATTTTTCTCACGACTGGATGAGCTGGACTTTGCTCAGGAAGGCCACCGGGTAGAGTTTGCCGAGCCAGATAACGCTGAATCACCATTGGTGTATAAAGGTGTGGTCTTTAATGAGATGAAAGGTGCCATGAGTTCGGTGCCCTCCACCCTTTGGCATACCTTGTGTAAATACCTCTACCCCACCACCACCTATCACTACAACAGTGGCGGTGATCCGGCGTGTATTCCCGACCTGACCCACGAACAGCTCAAGGCGTTTTACCAGACACACTATCACCCCTCCAATGCCATCTTTATGACCTACGGGGACACCCCCGCAGCCGAGTTACAAGCCACCTTTGAAGCACAAGCGTTAGCACGATTTGAACCGCTGGATGTTGAGGTTTCAGTCCCTGACGAACAACGTTACCAGCAGCCTATTGCTATTGAAGAGGCTTACGCCTTTAACGAGGAAGGTAGCACGGACAATAAAACTCACATCATACTGAGCTGGCTGCTGGGTAAAGCCACTAATCTTGAAGCCAGCATGGAAGCTCACCTGCTGTGTAGCATTCTTCTGGATAATAGTGCCTCGCCTTTACAGAAGGCACTAGAAACAACAGATTTGGGTACCTCACCCTCACCGCTGTGTGGACTGGACGACTCCCAGCGAGAACTATGCTTTGTCTGTGGCATTGAAGGCAGTGAAGCCGATCGTGCTGAAGACCTTGAACAAATGGTGTTAGCGGTACTGCAAAATGTGGCCGATAACGGTATACCTCAAGAACAGGTAGAAGCCTCGCTTCACCAATTGGAACTGCAACAGCGGGAAATTGGCGGTGACGGTTACCCCTATGGTTTACAGTTAATTTTAACGGCCCTCACCAGTGCCACTCACCGTGGTGATTCCATTGCCCTGCTGAATCTGGACCCTGTGTTGGAAAAACTTCGCGCCAATATTCAGGACCCGAACTACATTAAACAGCTGGCCCGTAACCTACTGTTAGATAACCCCCACAGAGTTCGGCTCACCATGACACCGGATGCTGAGCTATCCGCCCAAAGGGATGAGGCCGAAGCAAAAAAACTGGCCGCAATCAAAGAGAGTCTGGATGATGCCGGCAAGCAAGCGGTGATTGATAAAGCCCAGGTACTGAACGAGCGCCAGCAACAGAAAGATGATGAGTCTGTACTGCCCAAGGTAGGACTGGAGGATATTCCTCTGGAAATGGCTTATGTAGCGGCCTCAGACAAACATGAAAGCCCGCTGCCACTGACCAGTTATGGCGCGGGCACCAATGGGCTTGTATATCAGCAAGTCATTCTGCCGTTACCCGCATTTACCGAGCAACAATTAAACCTGCTACCCATTTACGGTAATTGCCTAACTGAACTGGGTGTCGGCCAAAAAGATTATTTATCTACACAGCTCTGGCAGTCTCAAATTTGTGGCGGCATTAGTGCCTATGCCAGTGCACGTGGTATGCCAGACAACGAACAGTCGCTCTCTGGCCACCTGACACTGACGGCCAAGGGCCTCGCTCGCAATCAATCGGCAATGACCGAACTAATGCAAGGGACGCTGGAACAAGTACGCTTTGATGAGCTGCCCCGTATTCGTGAATTAATAGCCCAAACCCGAGCCCGCCGTGAATCTAGCGTAACAGGCAGCGGCCACAGCTTAGCAATGACTGCAGCCTCCAGCGGCACCAGCCCAGGGGCTAAACTTTCCCATCAATGGGGTGGTCTGGAAGGTATTCGTCAAATCAAACAGTTAGATACTGGCCTGGATAACGATGGTGAACTGGCAAGTTTGGCAGAGCAACTGTCAGAGATGCACCAGCTGGTATTAACCGCTCCCCGTGAGTTTTTGGTGGTCGGTGAAGCGGAAAAATTCGCAGACTATCATCAAGCCATTCATCAACGTTTTACCCAGCCTGTTCACCAGGGGATTAACCCTGCATTTTCAGCCTTTGGCCAGCCTGAGCTACATCAACAGGTCGCCGAATTGTGGAAAACCAGCACCCAAGTTAATTTCTGTGCAAAGTCCTACCCCTCAGTCCCAATGGCACACCCTGATGCGGCTGCCCTCACTGTGTTGGGCGGGTTCCTGCGCAATGGCTACCTACATCGCGCTATCCGTGAACAAGGTGGAGCCTATGGTGGTGGTGCCGGACAGGACAGCAATATTGCTGCCTTCCGATTCTTCTCCTATCGCGATCCCCGAATTGAGGGCACGCTAAACGATTTTGATCAATCACTGATCTGGCTTCAAAATGAGAACCATGAGTGGTCTCAAGTAGAACAAGCCATTCTTGGTGTGATCAGCTCCATTGATAAGCCCGGCTCACCTGCCGGAGAGGCGAAGCAAACTTTCCATGCCGAGCTTTATGGTCGTACACGTGAGGTGAGAGAAGTGTTCCGCAACCAAGTGAAGGCTGTCACGCTGGCAGACCTACAACGTGTTGCCGACACCTATTTGGTTGAAGATAAAGCCAGCACGGTGGTGATTACCAACCCGGACAATGCTGCGGTGGCAGATTCTCTGAAGCTAACCTCAGTGGCTCTATAGGGCACTGAAGAAATTACGCAGGAATATTTTACTGATGTTTAAAACCACAATTGAGCCCCGTTTTTCAGAAACCGATGCTCTTGGGCACATCAATCACACAGTGTTTCCCATTTGGTTTAATTTCGCACGGAAGGATCTTTTTAAACTGGTGCACCCAAGCCTGTCCCTTGATGGCTGGCCTATGACAATAGCTCATTTTAATATAGATATTTTTCATCAGACACACTACGACAGCGAAGTGACAATTAACACGGGCATCACCAAGATTGGTACAAAATCATTTACTGTGGTGCATGAGGCTTGGCAGCAGGGAGCAATGGTAGCTCGCGGTGAGGCGGTACTGGTCTGGTTTGACTACAAAGAGCAGGCAAGCTGTGCAATACCTGAGGATATTCGGGCATTACTAGCGGCGCATTAAATGAAAAAACTCAACCTATGATTCAGGCTACAAATGAATAACGACCGGGATAATATTTACGCGACACCACTGCTGGATATTGCCGGATTCCGGTTTGATCAGACTGTGGCTTCGGTGTTTCCCGATATGATCAAGCGTTCAGTGCCCGGTTACGAAACCATTATTGCTATGACCGGCACGTTGGCTGAACGCTATGTCCAACCCAACAGTCGTTGCTACGATTTGGGCTGTTCTCTGGGCGCATCCACTATCGCTATGCGGCACCATATTCCGTACAAAAGCGTTAAGAATAACGGTGGTGAGAATAGAGGTGAGAGCACCTGTGAAATAGTGGCCGTAGACAACAGCGAAGACATGCTGGATCAATGCCGAGCCGTTATACAAAAAGATGATGACAGCACACCTGCAGAGCTTACTCCTGTGAATCTGGTCTGTGGAAATGTTCAGGATACCCCCATCACCAATGCCAGTATGGTAGTGCTGAACTTCACCTTACAATTTATCCCCATGGAACAACGGGCTGAATTATTACAACGTATTGCCGATGGTTTGCTGCCCGGTGGTGTACTGGTACTTTCTGAAAAAGTGGCCTTTGACGATCCACAACATCAAGAATTGATGATTGAGCTGCACCACAACTTTAAGCGAGCCAATGGCTACAGTGACCTAGAAATCAGCCAGAAACGATCAGCACTGGATGATGTGCTGATGCCAGAGACACTTGAAGCCCATCGAAACCGACTCCGTAAAGCCGGGTTCAGCAGCGTGGATGTATGGTTCCAGTGTTTTAACTTTGCCTCGCTGATTGCACTTAAATAAATTGCACTCAAATAGCTGCCCCTAAAAGACCGTACAAAAATGTCACCAACCAAAACACCACTTATCGATTTCTCCCCCCTGCTTACGGCTATTGCCGATGGCCCTCTAGAGGCTTGGGCAAAGATACTCCCCAAGCAGCTTGAAGAAGCCATGTCTGCTGAACGCTGGGGTGATTTGCCCGGCTGGCAATTGGCGCTGGAAAATCTCCCACAAATTAAGCCCTCTCAAATAGACCTGAAAGATGGCATGACAGTAGGACAAGCGAGTGATTGCGATGAAAGTACTCGCCAGAAATTAAGAGAAACACTGATGGGTCTCCACCCTTGGAGGAAAGGCCCTTACAATTTGTTTGGCCTACCTATCGATACTGAATGGCGCTCGGACTGGAAGTGGGATCGGGTGATACCGCACTTGGCTCCACTAAAAGACCGGTTAGTTCTGGATGTAGGTTGTGGTAATGGTTATCACTGCTGGCGGATGCTGGGAGAAGGTGCCGACCGGGTGATTGGTATTGATCCCTCCGGCAAGTTTGTGCATCAATTCTATGCGATTAAACACTACGTCTCGGCCATTAGGCACGATGTAAAAGAAAGCCCTACCGATTTACTACCTGTCGATGTACTCCCTGTGGGTATTGAACAGTTACCATCCGATTTAAAAGCCTTTGATACGGTGTTTTCCATGGGGGTTCTCTATCACCGCCGCTCCCCCATGGATCACCTACGAGAACTGAAAGATTGCCTTCTCCCCAATGGTCAGCTAGTTCTGGAAACATTGGTCATTGAGGGTGGTTTGGGCGACGTGCTGGTACCGGAAGGACGTTATGCGAAAATGCGTAATGTCTGGTTCCTACCGAGTGTTGATACCCTGCTTTCCTGGATGAAAAAATGTGGACTGAAAAACCCTCGGATGGTGGATATGTCTAGAACCAGTTTCGAAGAACAACGATCCACAGAGTGGATGCACTTTGATTCGCTACCAGACTTTTTAGACCCGAACGATGACTCACTGACTGCTGAAGGCCACCCTGCGCCGATTAGAGCGGTGTTTGTGGCTGAGGCCTAGTGGCGCGCTATAGTCACTCCGCTATTAGTCGTCCAGTTCAATAAGAGGTGTATCTAGCCCAAATTCAGCATGAATTTGAGCACACCAGAGGTTGAGGCGGCCTGAAGAGAGTTCTGGCTGCTGGTCTTCATCAAGCGCCAGCCCCATAAATAGTTTCTTTCCTGCTACTTCAGCCCCTAATGTAATTTCTGCTTTTGACGCATCGTAGTCATACCCTTCTGTGGGCCAATAGCCAATGATGTTGTCTGTGGTTTTGATAACCACGTCGTGGAGCATACCCATGGCATCCAGAAAAAAATCACCATAGCCAAACTGGTCTCCCAATCCGACAAAAGCCACGGTTTTTCCTGCAAAATTGATGGCTTCCACATCATCCCAGAAGTCTTCCCAATCGGACTGAATCTGACCAAAGTCCCAAGTGGGGATACCGAGAATTAGTTTGTCATAATCGAGAAACTCGAGCTGTGTGACATCACCTATATCGTGAATATCCACCACATCTTCACCCAATCGCTTAGCAATACGCTGAGCGATAGATTCTGTGTTTCCCTCATCACTACCAAAGAACAAACCGATTTTGGACACTGTAGCCTCGAGCTTTTAAACGGGTGAACCTTTACTATTAAAAAGTGCTGTTAAAACATGCTGCTAAAAACAGCAGCGCGGATTCTCCCAGCTCTGCTGTCATGCTGCAACATTCAGCCGTTTAAAAACTGATGCAACACAACGGAAAAAAGAGGGAAAGAAAAAAGACACGAAGGAAACGATGTTTGATTTTTAAGTGACGGTTAAAAAAACCGGCTAATTTGTAACTGAATATAGTCATCCTGACTAAAAGAATACAAAGGTTCATCTGGTTCGGCATTGGTTATAGCGCGAACCCGTAACTCCACAACGACACTATCACCAAAACGTCTCTCGGCCTCGATATTAAAAAATGTTTCAGAGGTCTCATCATCTACCACGACACCTGCTAGCAGCGCTGTGTCTTGGGTGTCATTCAATGACCATCTGCCACCAACAAAAAGGTCGTTATCGGCAATAGTAATGGGCTCCTTTGAAGATCGATCGTCGTACTGATACTCCATCAAAAAACCAATGTCAGCATTACTTTCATACACTTGATAAAACGTATATTCAAAGCCACCAACTGCCGCCATAAACGACTCGTCATAGCCGTCTCTAACAATGGTTTCAAGTTTCCAAAGCCAGGCATCTTTGGTGTATTGCACATCAACCCCCAGTTGATCTATTTGATCATAGAAGGGGGTCAGTCGTTGCCCATTGGACGAAACCTCTAATCGTGGTTCACGATTGGTACCGCGAAAATAGTAAACACCTACATCCACATCACCAAAATAGTGGCTGTATCGTAGGGCCAAATCCATATGTTTTTCCTCAGCACCGGACTCATATTCAGCATCATCCCAATCTACAGGTAAGGGAGCACGAAAGCGGCCATCTTGGCCGGGGAAAGTACGCTCTCGGAAATAGGGTAACAAATAGATATTCAGCAGACCCCAATCCTGTTGTAAGGCGAGATTGACCATCGGCTGACCCAGTTTATCCTCCTGATCGATATCTTCCACTAGGTCTGTCTGATTAATAATATCAACGAGATGGACGGACTCGGTTACACCCCAGAAGACCTTATTAACGCCCACAAGAAATTCGAAATCGACACCATCATAGGCCGACCCTTCGTAGGCCGTCCCTTCATAAGCCCAGTAGCCTTCACGCAAATCCATATGGGTTCTTTCATCATCATTTTCATCCCAACGTGCAAAGGGAATAAAGGAGGCCCGCTGATCGCCCTCTTCACTGCGCCAGCGCACTTCCCATTCACCAGAGAGAGAGACCTCGGCATCGCTACTATTCTGTTCTGGCCAGAGTGCATTCTGAGAAAACCCTCTCAGCTGCAATGCGGTATTACCGGATAAATCCCATTCAGAATCGCTGGCTACAGCCACTCCACAGCCGACCGAAAGCATAACCAAACCAAGGAGAAATTGACGAAAAGTGTCTTTCATTATGCCTACCTCAGGCGGGACAGCCGCCCTTTAACAAAGTCGCTATCGGTTAAGCCGACACCAAATTTATATTCGCCATAGACCAGGTCTGTACTCTTGTTTGTCTGCATATTTTTCATCACTAAGCGATGGGAGCGCCAGTAGGTATCAGCATATTGACGATAGTCCTCAAACTTTAGTTCTTTGAGCAAGCTATCTCGACGATCATAGAACGCGATTTTACGGATTTGATAATCCGTGGTGTCTACCCACGAAATCTGTTTGGTATAACCTGAATTTTCATAACGAGGAAAACGTTCAACCACATCGCATTGCAGTTCACCGCAGGCCTCTTCTCTCAAGTACTTGTAAGTAAACTTGTTGAGTTCACTGGCGGTAAAGTCTTCAAAAGCAAACTCTGAGCCTACAAATGGCCCGGACTTGTTTCTTGATGAAATCCTCTTTACTCGCTTCAACGCTGGCAAATAAAGCCACTGGTCATCCGGGTCAAGCATTTTTGCATGGGAGAGCAATGCGGTACCCTCGATATCTCTGGGTGTAGAAAACAACACGAGACTTTTATCACCGACCGATTCATCGGGTATTTCCAGCGTTGTGAACCGCATTGTTCTGGATGCTTCCTGGCCAGCAGCATTACGAAGCACCATAGTCATTTCCGCTTCGCTATCACCGAAGCCCCGATCTGAGCGATCAGATCTAGCGGCTATATCAAAGCCTTTCACTTCCTCAGGTGTTTTCTCTTCAATAGTGGCTGCCAGTGCTGGAGAAATAAGTAACTGGGAAAAACTGGCAATACTAGCCACAAATAAAAGTGTGGCACTAAAAATATTTCGTTGTTTCATTTTATTCACCTTTTTATTCGGCTCTATATTTCACTGTTTACTGCACTATGACAATATCAAGCCTTATAAAGACTCTGGCGCAGATTGTGTATCACCTTTGGGCACAGAACGCTTATCCTTTTCCATAACCAGCAAAAGTGCTGGAAGAAACAGAAAGTCGAGCAACAGAGCAAATAGAATCGACATAATTGTCATCAACCCCATATCAACATTCAACTTGAAGGATGAAGTTGTTAGCACCAGAAAGCCTATAACTAAAATAATTGTATTGACGACAATAGCCATCCCTACATTGCGATAAGCATATCGTATGGAGTCCTCTGCGGAGAGGCCTTTCTCATTCCTGGCACGTACATATTTTGAAAGAAAATGCACCGTGTCATCCACGATAATCCCCAGTGAAATGGAAGCCACTGTAGCAACAGAGAACCCTACTTCGCCGACAAGCAATGCCCAGGCGCCAAAAGTCATCAGTAACGGCAAACCATTGGGAATCATACTCAACATCCCCAAGCGGAAGCTTCTCAGGGCAACAATCATAATCAAGGCAATAGCAAAGATTGCAGCTATCGTCCCGGTTATCATGTTGTGTATATTGCGGTCGGTAATATAAGTAAACATCACTTGAGCACTGGTAGGCTGCGCCTGCATATACTCGGGCCAGTTTTCAGCCATCCATTGACGAGAGTTCGCTAAAAATATTTTAGTCTCACTGGTGGTCGCTTTGTGCAGCATAGCCGTTACACGCGTGGCAGACTTATCTACATTAATACGGTCATTCAAGTCCAATCCATAGGGCAAAGACAGCTCGTATAACAACAGATACTGGGCCGACAATTCACGGTTATCTGGAATACGATAAAAACTCTGATCATCGCCGTGCATGTTTTTGTTAAGGCGCTTCATAATGTCTGAGATGGAGTACACATGTATCACCTCAGATTGAGAGCGTAAGAACACCGCAAACTTTTCAAGGTTATCCAAGTACTCAGGCTCACTAATCCCACCAGAATTAAGTGCAGGTACAGAGAACTCAATGGGATATAGACCGAAGTGCTTCAATGCCTGGTCCGAGTCTGTGCGGAATTCTACACGCTCATCAAAATACTCAACCCATTGATCATTAAAGGTAATAGTTGGGATAAAGGCTATAAAAGCAAGAACCACAACGCTAACACCCACCAATAATTTGCGATAGTTTGCAATGACGAAGTTGGCTAACCGCGTCATCATAGTTTGCGACCATTCGGTTTCATGTGCCTCTTTCACCTTAACCGGTAATAAGCTCATCAAAACAGGCAACAATGTGAGGGAGAACAACCATGCGGCACCGATACCTACCGCCGTAATATTACCGAGGTGCCAAAACGGTGGAGAGTCAGAAAAATTTAGAGAAAGAAAACCTACAATAGTTGTCACCGATGTAATGGTGACGGGCATAAAGTTAAGGCGCACAGCTTCAGGTATCGCTTCAATTTTTGGCAGCCCTTCACGCATCAGCCCTCGCAAGGAAATCAAAATATGAATAGAGTCAGCCACGGCCAAGGTAAGAATAACAGTGGTAGCACTCATGGAAATTGGTGTAAGTTTTACACCAAAGAACCCTGCTACTCCCATACCTACAATGGTTGAGAAGGCAATGACCAGTAAAATTGAAACCGTACCGGCAAATGAACGGAGGATCAGCCATGCCATTACCAATATCACCAAAAACATCAGTGGTATCAGTGTTCCTGCATCCATCTGCCCTACTTCAGAGAACGTATTGTTAAGCATGGAAACGCCGGTCAAAGAAATATTGATACCACTAAATTCCGTTTCAATACGCTCACGTAATGCTCTCGCTGCATTAACCGCTTCAGGTACTTCCATTAGACTTTTTTCGGGATACTGCAACACTACATTGACGGCAGTAACTCCGCCCGATGGCGTGACCAGTTGATTGACAAGAAGTGGCTCATCTATCGAAATTTTCTTACGAGAAAGTAGTTCAGCAGGTGTCAGGTCCTTTGCATTGATAACCAGGTCTTCAACAATCAGATCATCTTCAATAGCCTTGGTATATTGAAAATTACTGACGGAATCCACGCGAATTGCATAGGGAATCTTCCAGGCTTCCGCTGTCAGCGCTTCTACGGCAGCCAATGTGTTGTTAGTAAACGCCGTGTCACCCTCATTCTCTGGCTCAATAACAAACAAGATATTGTCATTTTTGGTATAGGTAGCCTGCAAATTCTCAAATGCCGCTAATTCTGGGTTTTCATCAGAAAAGAATGTTCTGTAGTTTGCGGAAAACTCCAGTTTTGACATACCAGCGCCAGCGCCAAAAGTCATCACGACAACGCCGGCCAGCACCAGCCAACGAAATTGAATAATGCCCCTTGTCAGCTTTGCAGAGAATCGATCTATCGCTTCAAAATAGCGGTCCATGAGGTTACCTCGGATTGTTAATTACCAATTGGTCATAAATTCGTAGAAAAATGCAGCTAATCGCTACCTATATATACCTTGTCGCAACATAGCTGGGTCATATCAAACAGTTATGCCCAAGAACTCAACACGTCTTCTAGCACATAGCTAATATGATCAGTATTTGAAAACCCTTTTATTGTTGCGGCAAGCCCTGCTAACGTCACCATTAACACCGCAGCAAGCCGATCTGGTTCCTGTTTGATGGTGATTTCACCATCACGTTGGGCTCTATCAATAAGGTCGGTTAGAAATCTCTGCTTCATGGCATAACTCTGATTAATCATTTGCTTCACCTCTTGATCATGCGGGGCCATTTCAACCAGTGAGTTAACGACCATGCAGCCTTCACCTTTAATGCATTTAGTCGTTATTTCATTTAGCAAAGAACGTAGATTGGCCATGGGCGAATCATGTAAGTAGGCACTAGCTGCAACCTCTTTAAATGATTGCTCCATATAATATTTTAGTGATTTCAAGAATAATTGGTGTTTGTCGCCAAAAGCCTGATACAAACTACCCTTGTGCAGCCCCGTTGCTGAACACAAATCTTTTAATGAAGTCCCTTCATAACCCTGATTCCAAAATGTGTTCATAACCGCATCAAGCACCCGGTCTTCTTCAAATCCTCGGGGTCTACCTACACTTTTATGTTGATTGGTTGAATTCAACGTATTACCCAATTTATTACCATGCGGTCAAATATACACCTCAGCTTAATTACTTGTCTAGTTTTTAATTAGAGCAAAGGTCATCAGAGCTAAAAATGAGATTAAAACCGACTCAACTGATAGCGGCTTTGGGAGGTTTTTTTATAGGTGGCAGAAAAGCACGGCTATTTTATAAACTGGTAAGCAGGTGCATCAAACAAGTTACATTGAGCACAAAAACCCTTAGGAAACATCGTGATCTTGGTGCTTCTTTGACCTTCGCTTTACATGGCCAACTCAAGTTGAAGAACTCTAAATTTTTTGCCCAGATTTATCGAAGTGCTCACTGAGTCCCTCTTCTTTCCCACCCCTGTATGTGACTCGAGATTTCAGCTGACCATTTGTATGAAAGTATTCTGTGAGCCCATCCTCTTGACCATCTTTGTAATTGATCTTGAAGTGTAGACGACCATTTCTATAGAAAGACTCTTCCAGGCCATCCTTTTTCCCGTCCTTATAGTGAATCCGCAACGCCAGCAAACGATTTAAAGTGTAATGTTTTATGACAATGCCATTAACTGGCTTGCTGGTTCTCGTTACATAGCTAACACCTTCACTTATAAAGGTGTCTCTTTGACGAATTTCTTTTGCAATGGCGGTTGTTGCGTTAAACGAGAGGAAAACCAATAAGACTACAAGATATTTCTTCATATGAAAGATTGCCACCAAGATTGAGAATATCGATCCGACATTTTACCCCACAGGACACGTAAGTATAACCAGATATTTTGTAGCCTTTTCAACCAACAATCTGAGTTAATTGATTGCCTGCAGCTTGCAGATAAAGGCCTACTGCTGATCAACGACGTCGAATTGCTTTCTGGGCTTGGCTTTAGTTCGAAAAATGCCGCTAAAAAGGTGGTGAAGCAATTTCAGTCACCACGTAATAATCTAGCCCATTCACAGGATATATCCACCTATGACTGGGCTCAAATCCCACGAATATCTATGCGTATGCTCGAATAATTTTTCTGTAGGGTGTGTTGATACAGACACTAAAGGCACGAATAAAACCACAGCGCCTACTGATGCACGAAGCCTTTGAGCATCAATGTACTCATGTTGCCGGGGACTAATTGAGTTTTCTGGGTAAAATAAAAAAGGCTTACCATTTCTGGTAAGCCTTTTTTGTATGGCGCACTCGGAAGGATTCGAACCTTCGACCGCTCGGTTCGTAGCCGAGTACTCTATCCAGCTGAGCTACGAGTGCGTAAGGGCGCGTAATATATGAAAGTGAACGTATGTAGTCAAGCCGAAAACCATATTATCCTCAATTGATTTAGCCCAACCATCATTGACAAGAACAAGGAGCCGCATAAGTATATAGGTATAGCACGTGAATAAACCCTAGAACTATATGGCATAGAGGTAAGAAAAGATGGTACGTATAGCTATCAACGGTTACGGCCGTATTGGACGCAACATTTTAAAGGCTTTTTATGAGCGACCTGAGCTAAAGGAGAAAATTGAAATTGTTGCGATTAATGACCGGGGTGATGTCTCTATCAACGCACATCTAACCCAATATGACAGTGTTCATGGCCGATTCGGCCAAGTAGTAAATCACGATGAGCAGTCTCTGATTATTGGCGATGATCATATCAAGGTGCTTTCAGAGTCAGACCCCACCAAGCTTCCATGGCGTGAACTGAAGGTTGACGTAGTTTTTGAGTGCACCGGCGCATTTACCGAACGAGAGAAGGCGGCTGGACACCTTGAGGCAGGCGCTCAAAAAGTTCTGGTGTCTGCCCCAGGAAAAAACATGGATGCCACCGTGGTTTTTGGTATTAATGACCATATGCTGACACCAGATCACAAAATTGTTTCCAATGCCTCATGTACTACTAACTGTCTGGCGCCTATGGTCAAACCATTACATGATGCAGTGGGTATTGAGTCAGGCTTTATGACAACAATACACGCCTACACCAATGACCAACACTTGACCGATGTATATCACTCCGACCTCTACAGAGCACGCTCTGCCACACAGTCAATGATTCCTACCAAAACAGGTGCTGCAAAGGCTATTGGGCTCGTACTCCCTGAGCTCGCAGGTAAATTAGATGGTATGGCCGTGCGCGTACCCACCGCCAACGTATCCCTAGTTGACTTAACCATCGTGACAAAGCGTGAAACAACTGTGGAAGAGATAAATAGCATCATGCAAGAGGCTGCATTACATAACCTTAGGGGTGTTCTTGGCTATACAGAACAACCTCTGGTCTCTATAGATTTTAATCATACGGCCTATTCCAGCATCTTTGATGCCTCTCATACCCGGGCGCAAGGAAACTTGGTTAAAGTTCTCTCTTGGTACGATAACGAATGGGGGTTCTCAAACCGTATGTTGGATACCTGCTTAGCGCTGACATAGCATTTTGTCAGCACCAAAATACTGCATAAACCGGGAATTATTGATACCCTATTGCACCCTCGAAGCAGGGGTATGACAAAGGGCTGAGACTAATTATGCCTAATGGGCTTGAAGGTAATATTATGTGTGGCCTACGGTATACCACAAACAATATTTCTTTATATTTCAGATACTTGAACCAACAATGGATTAGGAGTTCACATAATTGACATTCAATAGTTTGAGCCCCTCCCCTACTAGCCTGCCCGCGTGGCATGAGCTGCTTGATTTAAAAGAATCGATCCTAGAACAAAATATTCTTGAGTTGTTCAATCGAAACCCATCTCGATGTAAACAGCTTTCAATCCAACATGACGAGCTCTTTTTAGACTACTCCAAAAACCTGGTAGATGGTCAAGTGATGACCTCACTGTTAGCACTGGCAAATCAATCTGCCTTAAGCGCTCACACTGAGGCCATGTTTGCTGGAGAACTGGTTAACACGACAGAACAAAGAGCCGCATTGCACCCGGCATTGAGAGGAAAAGCTGAGGACAATTACACCCTAAACGGAATGCCTGTTCATGAACAAGTCGAACTAGCACTGAGCCAAGTCTCCGCTATCAGCGATCAAATACGCGACGGTAAATGGCTTGGCACCACAGGCAAGGCAATGACTGATATTATTCACTTGGGTGTCGGGGGCTCAGAACTTGGCCCTAGAATGGCCTGCCAAGCCCTTCAGGCATATGCCCATCCAGATATTAAGATGCATTTTGTATCCAATGCCGATGGCGCAGAAATACTCTCGACACTCAAAGGTCTGAATCCTGAGACCACCCTAATCATTATTGCGAGCAAGTCCTTTACCACTGAAGAGACGATGCTTAACGCCCAGTCAGCCTTAAACTGGTTAGAGGCGGCTCTAGGCCTATCACACGTACAATCTTCAACACATGTGATTGGAATAACCGCTAATCGTGAAAATGCCTTAGCTTTTGGCATAGATCCATCACAGATTTTAGAATTTCAAGAGTGGGTAGGTGGACGCTATTCTTTATGGTCAAGCATTGGACTGTCTATTGCCATCTGTATTGGCTACACCAATTTTGAGTCCATGCTCAGTGGCGCACGAGAAATGGATATCCATTTTAAGACGACACCTTTCGAAAGAAACATGCCTGTAATTTTAGCCTTGTTAGGTATCTGGTATAGCAATTTTCTCAATGCTCAGACCGTTGCAGTAATCCCTTATTGTGAAAGGCTTACATTGCTCCCAGACTACCTACAACAACTGGATATGGAAAGTAATGGGAAATCAGTGTCACTCAATGATGAGCCTCTAGACTACTCTACAGCACCCATCTTGTGGGGACAAACAGGCACCGATGGGCAACATGCCTTTTTCCAACTCCTTCATCAGGGTTCACACCTAGTACCCTTAGATTTTATAGCCGCTGTAAATGACCCTCTCAGCAATGAAAAACACCACAATTTTTTACTCAATAATCTGCTCGCTCAAACCTCAGCATTGATGATTGGACAAGGGGACGAAGGTAGAGCTGCACATAAAATCTACCCAGGAAACAAACCATCAAATACCCTGTTGATGAATGAGCTTTCACCTAAGAACTTCGGAGCACTCGTCGCACTCGTCGCACTCTATGAGCACAAAGTATTTGTTCAGGGGAGCATATGGAATATCAACTCATACGACCAGTGGGGAGTAGAGCTTGGAAAACAAATGACTCGGAAATTACTTTCTGATGACAGCGCCTTAATCAAGGCCTTTGATCCCTCCACTCAGCAATTATCCGAGTACATTCATCAAAACACCCTGCCATCCAGCGAATAAACTTAAAATATCTAAATAACCATTTTTATAAGATATCTGTAGGTTCAATGCTACTTGCTCTCCCCATTCTCCCCGAGAATAAGTTTCATATCTCAATGTGAAAAAAAGAACAAAAAAAAGGCCCTTACGGGCCTTTTTTTATCATTCCATTTATTCTTGGAACTTACCTTAGTAACAGCGGGTGCAATGCTATTTTATCGTACCTGCTGTCAACTTAAGGCGTTTCACAAATGGTGATTTATTAAGCATCACCAAAGATGAATTTAGGCTTACAGATATAAGCCAATGCTGGCATTAAGAACAGTGCACTTAGCGCTGATACTGTCAACCACAGGCCAATCAACATACCCATTTCTGCTTGGAAGCGCAGCGATGAGAATAGCCATACACAAACACTAGCAATCAATACAAATGCCGTTACAAGTACACCACGACCAGCGCAATGTATTGACGCGGAGATGGCATCAAGTGGTGATTTACCGGCCTTCACTTCATTTGCAATCCGATCACAAATATACAAGGCGTAATCCACACCAAGACCAATACCCAATGCGGCTACCGGTACAGTATTGATGTTCATACCAATATTTTGCCAAGACATGAATGCAAAGGTAACAAGGTTTGCTAGTACAACTGGAACCATAAAGAACATACCAGCAATACTAGATCTGTACACAATGATACACATCATCACCAAGATGAAGAGAGCCAGTGCAATAGACTGAATCTGTCCTGAGAGGATTACCTCGTTCACCGCGGCGATTACGCCAATGGTACCGCCCGCCAGACTAATTTTAACATCTGGGTTGGCATCAATGAATTGGTTAACCCGAGCAATTGCTGTTTGAATTGTTTTACCCTGACGATCTGCAAAGAACAACGTAATAGAAGCGTTCATGCGGTTAACATCAGTGAAGCGGTTAAGGTCACCAGGTTCAGCGGCCCTTTCATACATGTAAATCAATTCAGCATTGTTAGTGGTTGTTGCACCAAGTTCTGTATACCTGAAGTTACCTTCACGCAACGTCTCGTTAACAGAAGGAAGAACGTCAGAGAGGGAAATACTTCCGCCAATCTGCTCTTGAACCTCCATGTGACGCTGGAAACGCAACATCGTATCTAGAACGTGTACGTTCTTGATCTGGTTCTTTTCCTCACGCCCAACAACCACAAACATCCGGTCGGCACCTGGGAACTGAGTGTTAATTGCCAGAGAATCAGCGTTATAACGTGCATCAGGCCAAAGGATAGGTGAACCAGGGAGTGAATCACCCACCTTCAAATCAACAGCCTTAAAACCACAGACTACGAAGAGTACCGCGGCAATTGCAACAACGACGTACCTTGCACGTGTGGCAACAATACTGACACACATGTTAAGGAAAGGACGAATAACCAGACTATCCAAGTTTAAAGGGTGTGCATAGGCCTTAGGTTTTCTAACCCAAGACAGCAATACCGGCGTAACAACGATGGAGCTTACAGCCACTGTTGCCACCCAAACTACCGCTAGAACAACCAGTTTTTGCAACAGCGGAATTGGGCTAATAGCCACTACCGTTACACAACCTGCATCTGTTGCAATACCCAGAAGACCCGGTTTAAGTAGGTCCTTCATGGTCCTTTTTGCGGCAGTGAATGAATCTAGGTCTTCCTCGTGTCCCTTAACAGAGTCAATCTCTTCGTGGAAGCGAGTGATCATCTGTACCGAGTGTGACACTGCTCGTGCAGTAATCAGCATGGCAACAACGACCACCAGTGGATCAAAGTGGATACCAACCAACTTAGCCACACCTAGAGCCCAAATTGCACTGATAGCACCAGACAATAGTGGCAAAAGCGTACCGCGCCAAGTTCTGTTAATCAGGAACAGTAGAACCAGAAAGATCAGAGCGGCAACCGAAACCAGTTTCATGGTTTCTGGTAAGTAATGATTTACCCAACCATAAAGAATGGGGTTACCTACCAATGAGATATCAACGGCGTCATTATCAAGCGATTCAGCAAGCGCATAGGCCTGTTCGTAAGCTAAATTGTATTCCAGAATGCTATCAAAAAAGTCAACGGTAATCAGTGTCGCAGAAAGGTCTTTTGATACAAATGGACCATATACTAACGGACTACGTAGTATGGCTTCTTTGATCCGTTCAATATCTGCCTCAGACTCTGGCAGGTTAGGCCACATATACGGGAAGCTTTGAATTCCCTCAGTGGAAGCCCGAACTTCTTTCAGTTTTTTACCCGCAATGGAGAAGATCTGAAATTCGTTGATCGCGTCAATTTTATACAGCCCTTGCGTAAGCGCATGTACTTGTTCAAGAACTGGCATCTGGAAGATGTCGCCCTTAGTTGACTGAATCATGAAGGTGATAATACTAGTACCACCGAAGGTCTTCTTAAATTCTTCATGAACTTTGATGTAAGGATGACTTCCAGGCTGTAAGTCCTCGAATACCGTCTTAACATCAATGCGCATTGCAAACGTTGCCAGAACAGCAGTTATGGCAAACACTATCACCAAAACTGCTTTTCTGAACTTCATACAGAAAAGCGAAAAATTCTCTAACATTCTATTCTCCAACAACCCGAAATAGCATGGATCGGCGAACCATTATAATTAATTATTTTTGAAACGATTACTCGGCGTACAAAGTCCAAACTTTCGATTCTAAATCTAATGAACCTACAGTAGCACCAACAGCAAGGCCTTTACCGCCAACTATCTCCATCTCTGTGTGCGACGTATAGTCAGTTTTAGAAATATTCATTGGCTCAAAGTCAGTCATGTCAGCTTTCCATGTCATCCACTTACCTTTGTTCCCCATGGCCACCCATCTGTTAATTGTGTCAGACCATTGAACATCCATCATGTGCTCTGTCATACCAGACTGCTTTGGTGACACGTATGTCCAAGTCTCACCACCATCTGTTGTACCAACAACTACGCCGGCTAGTCCAACAATGGAAATTTCTAGGGGACTTTTCGCGTCAATTGCAGCAAAACTGTTCGGGCTGTCAGTAAAGAT
>JAGPWA010000042.1 GCA_018066715.1 Porticoccus sp.
GGGCAAGATCATTCTCAATCTTTTTCCACCAAATGGTAGCAGAGCGCTCCCCATAGGCATAAATCGTCACCCGATTGGCTCGGTTGCAGCCTTTCCGAATACGACGTTCATCCGGTAAGCCCACTTCAATCCAGTGCTCAATGTCACCGTGAAGATTTTTAAGCCACAGAGCCGGCTCATCATCAGAGGATAAGCCTTTGGTGAAGTGCAGAGCTTCACTGGTGTTCAGGGAAAAATGGGCATTCAAGGCAAATGCCAGCAGCCGAACCATCATGCGCTCATCAGTTTCAGAGGGGTGGCGAGCTAGGGTTAACGGGTGCGTTTGAAAATAGCTCCGGTCCATATCAGAAACCTGAAGCTCAGCTTTAAAGATGGTAGCTTTGAGTGCCATAGGTAGCTATTACCGGCAAATACGCTAGGTGATAATTCCACCACCAGGCATGCCACCCATTCCACTTTCTTGGCCAGGAATTACAATTTTGGAAGCCTGCTCACGGCGCATTTCTTCCATCTCTTTTGCTGTGCGTTCTACAGCAACTTCCGCTGCGGGGCCAAACTTCTCCGCGGCTTCACCAATGGTGTTGGCTTCGAGAGCAAAGTTAATAGGCAGCGCACCCATGGGGGTCATTACCTGGGTGGCCCCAGAATACAGTACTTCACGGCTGGTATCGGTCTCACCTTCAGGGGTGACAGGTGTCAGACGGCGAATAGTGCCAATTTTTTGATCGGTAAATGTTTCCTCACGATACAGTTCCGCGGGATTCATCTTGGCATCAGTTTGTTCTTGGCTCATGTTCATTCATTCGGTTGTTGAAACAGGCCGCCACACTATCAGGTTTTGTTTCATCCGTCTGTGGTCGAGCCTAGTACAAGGTGACAGGTTTTAAGGTGACGGGTCCTAAGGCGAAGGGTATTTAGGTGCGGTAATTTGATGCTTCAGTGTTTCCACCATGGCATTGGCAGCCGCAGAAAGTGGGTAGCGGCGGCGGGTGAGAATGCCTACGTTTCTTGTCACGGTGGGCTTGGTTAGAGGGCGACATTCGAGACCCAGCGATTCCATTTTCTGAATAGTCAGTGATGGCATCACACTAATACCCAGGCCATTGGCAACCATTGAGCTAATAGAAGCCAACTGGTTGGCTTCAAATTCTACTGTCAGTTTCACGCCACAGCTAGCTATGGTTCTGTCGATCATTTGGCGCATGGCGGAGGGTCGTTGCAGGGCAATAAAGGGATAATCCTGTAGGTGCTCCCAAGTGATATCACAGATGTCCAGCAAGGGGTGCTGCTTGGGGGCGATCACAAAAAAACGGTCTTCAAATAAAGGCTCAAAGATCAGGTCTTCCGACTCATCGGGGTCAAAGGTGACGCCTACCTCGACCCGGCCCTTGCGCACCATTTCCACAACCTCTTCTGCGATCACATCTTGTACGGCAATATTGATGTCTGGATGCAGCTTTCGATAATAGGCCAGCGCTCTGGGTAGTTGACTGATAGAGAAGGAGGCCATGGAGGCGATGGTCAATTTACCGCGCCGCATGGCAAACAGGTTGTGTAGATCAGCCAGGGCGTTGTCCCAGTCGGCTAGTAGCCTTTGTGCCACGGGAAGAAAGTCTTCACCTTCCGGGGTCAGTGACAGGGTTCTCGTGGTTCGTGAGAGCAATCGTCCACCGACAATTTCTTCCATATTTTTTACTGCAATGCTGAGGGCTGGCTGAGACAGGTGAAGGAGCTCTCCGGCCTCGGCAAAGTTGCGGGTTTGGGAGACGGCGACAAAGGCCTTGAGCTGTTTGATGGTGATGTCCATAGGCTTGCATCTATTTATTAGCTTTATTAATAAGTCTATTAAAAACTTAATCTTGATAAATATATCATCCTATAGGAAGCTTACCTATGTTTTTGCAATCCTTTGACGATGAGTCACGGGGTAACATAAAAAATTAATGAAGGAGTTTTGTTCATGGCGGGTTTCGATAAGGTGGTAAACACCTACGAAGAAGCGATGGCAGGTCTTGAAGATGGCATGACCGTGATTTCTGGTGGTTTTGGCATCTGTGGTATTCCTGAGAACTTGATTAAAGAGATCAAGAAAATGGGTACCAAAGAACTGACAATTGTTTCTAATAACTGTGGTTGTGATGGCCTAGGTCTTGGCATTCTGCTGGATGATCGTCAGATCAAAAAGATGGTGTCTTCCTACGTGGGCGAAAACAAGTTGTTTGAAGAGCAACTGTTGTCAGGTGTTCTGGAGGTGGAGTTGACCCCTCAGGGTACGCTGGCTGAAAAGATGCGTGCTGCTGGTGCTGGAATCCCTGCATTCTATACAGCTACCGGATATGGTACTGATATCGCTAAAGGTAAAGACGTACGTGAATTCAATGGTCGTAAATATATTCTTGAAGAATCTATTCCCGGTGATTTCGCTATCGTGAAGGCTTGGAAGGCAGACCGTTACGGTAATGCTATTTACCGTCACACAGCCCAGAATTTTAATCCCATGGCTGCGACAGCGGGCAAGATTACTGTGATGGAAGTGGAAGAAATTGTTGAGCCAGGTGAGTTAGACCCAGCCCAAATTCATACCCCTGGAATCTACGTTGACCGTTTGATTCAGGGTACTTTCGAAAAACGTATTGAAATACGTACCGTCCGCGAAGGCTAACAGGAGAGATAATAATGGCACTTTCTCGTGATCAAATGGCTATCCGTATTGCCCGTGAATTACAGGATGGTTATTACGTTAATTTAGGTATTGGTATTCCTACATTGGTAGCAAACCATGTACCTGAGGGTATGGAAGTTATGTTGCAGTCTGAGAATGGACTGCTGGGTATGGGGCCATACCCCACAGAAGATGAAGTCGATGCCGATCTGATCAATGCTGGTAAGCAGACAGTAACAACAGCTAAGGGGGCATCGATTTTTTCATCGGCAGAATCCTTCGCTATGATTCGTGGTGGCCACGTGGACTTGACGGTTCTTGGCGCTTTTGAGGTGGATGCTCAAGGCAGCATTGCTTCTTGGATGATTCCAGGAAAACTCATCAAAGGTATGGGTGGGGCAATGGATCTGGTTGCTGGTGCAGACAATATCATTGTGACGATGACCCACGCCGACAAATATGGTAATTCCAAGTTATTGCCAGAGTGTACTCTGCCACTGACTGGTGCTGGTTGTATCAAGCAAGTTCTGACTGATCTGGCTTATCTGGAAATCTACGACGGTAAATTCCACTTGGTTGAACGTGCTCCAGGTGTATCTGTAGAAGAAATTATAGAGAAAACTGCCGGCGAACTGGTTGTTCCTGACCATGTTCCAGAGATGGAGTTTTAATAGCTCTGACTGGCATGAGAAAAAGGCTCCCTAATCAGGGGGCCTTTTTTTATCCAAAGCTTTTATCATCTTAGGTCGTATTTTCTAATTTTGATCTGTAGCTTGTAGTTAGTAACGTGTAATTAGTTATCAGCAGCGTTTATTTATTTTTGTAGCTTTCAGTCTTAGAGGAAACAGTATGTTGGCAGGTAAAACAGCATTAGTCACCGGGTCCACTAGTGGTATCGGTTATGCCATGGCATCAAAATTAGCTGAAGCAGGCGCTAATGTTGTGTTGCACGGTTTAATGGACTCAGCAGAGGGCGAGTCGCTTCGTCAGGCGTTTGAGCAACAATATAACGTCCAGTGTCTATTTAGCGGTGCTGATATTTCTACTGCTGAGGGTAATGAAGCGTTGGTGGCAGCATCTCTGAAAATATTTGGTGGTGTCGATATTCTCATCAACAATGCGGGTATCCAATTTACAGCCCCCGTTGAAGACTTTCCGGTAGCAAAGTGGGATGCCATTATTGGTATCAATTTAAGCTCCGCTTTCCACACCACAAGATTGTTAGTGCCCGGTATGCAGCAGCGTGGTTGGGGGCGAATTATTAATATTGCCTCCGTTCACGGGTTAGTGGCTTCTTTAAATAAAGCGGCTTATGTAGCGGCTAAGCATGGTCTCGTGGGGCTAACCAAAGTAGTTGCTCTGGAGAATGCAGATAAAGGTATTACGGTGAATGCTATCTGCCCAGGCTGGGTGGATACTGATCTTGTTGCTGGGCAGTTTCAGGCGCGGGCAGATCGGGATGGGGTGAGCTTTGAAGAAGGTAAGCGTAGCGTGATTGTTGAGAAACAGCCGATGCCCAAAGCAACACCACCGTCATCTCTGGGTGATCTGGCGTTGTTCCTGTGTTCCGATGCAGCAGCGACGATTACTGGAACTAGCCTGCCGATGGATGGCGGCTGGACTGCGCAGTAATATGATGAATCAGCGTTCTACGTCTAGATAGAACGTTGATTCACCCGCTTCCCTGATCGATAGCCCCATGTGTTCCATTTCTGTACAATGCCTCTCCCTTAAAGTGACCCGCAACCGCCTTTAAACGCTATGTCTGATATTGAATCCAAGCCTGATACTACATCCAAACAAAAAGTTGGTTTTGTTTCCCTCGGCTGCCCGAAAGCGCTGGTAGATTCTGAGCGTATTCTGACCAAGTTAAAGCTAGATGGTTACGACATTAGTTCTGATTATGATGGTGCTGATGTGGTGGTGGTGAATACCTGTGGTTTTATCGATTCAGCCAAGCAGGAATCCATGGATGCCATCAATGAAGCGATGAAAGAGAACGGTAAGGTCATCGTTACCGGTTGTATGGGCAAAGGAACAGATGCTGACACAATCAGGAAAGCCAACCCAGGCGTGCTGAGTGTGAGCGGTCCGGCGGATTATGACAGTGTGATAGGGGCTGTACATGAGTACGTGCCACCGCAAGCGGGTGACCACAGTAAGGACAGTGCTAACGATAGTGAGCACAACCCCTATGTTGACTTGGTGCCACCTCAGGGAGTCAAGCTGACACCGCAGCATTATGCTTACCTGAAGATTTCTGAAGGCTGTAATCATCGTTGCACGTTTTGCATTATTCCCAACATGCGGGGTGATTTGGTCAGCCGTCCCATCTCTGATGTGGTTGAGGAAGCCAAGAAGCTGGTTGAGTCCGGTGTGCGTGAACTGTTGGTTATTTCTCAGGACACCAGTGCCTATGGTGTTGATGTGAAATACAAGCTGGACTTTGTGGAGGGTCAGGCGCGGGAAACACGGATGCAGGATTTGGCCGTTGCTTTGGGCGAGCTGGATGTTTGGGTGCGGCTGCACTATGTGTATCCTTACCCCCATGTGGATAAAGTGATTCCCTTAATGGCTGAGGGGAAAATCCTCCCTTATTTAGATATTCCCTTTCAGCATGCCAGCCCAAAAATTCTTAAATTGATGAAGCGCCCCGGTAATCAGGAAAAAGTTCTGGAAAGAATAAAAGCCTGGCGAGCCATCTGCCCCGATCTCACCATTCGCAGTACTTTTATTGTTGGTTTTCCCGGTGAAACTGAAGAAGATTTCCAAATGCTACTGGACTGGCTGGAGGAAGCTGAACTGGATCGTGTGGGTTGTTTTAAATATTCCCCCGTTGAGGGAGCCACCGCCAATGAGTTGCCTGACCATGTGCCTGAAGACATCCAGCAGCAACGCTGGGAACGGTTTATGGAAACCCAGCAAGCCATTAGTACCAGGCGCTTACAGCGCAAGGTGGGGCAGACGATGGATGTGTTGATTGATGAGGTGGATGAGGAGGGCGCTATTGGTCGCTCGGCTGCGGATGCCCCGGAGATTGATGGCAATGTCTATATCAATGATGTTGAGGCAGTCGAGGCGCTCGGCCTTCGGTCTGGGGATAGGGTGCAAGTGACCATTGACCATGCCGACGAATATGACCTTTGGGGGCGGCTGGTCTATAAACAGGAATAACCATCGACTTGATGGCATAAAATAATAGGTATAAAAAAAGGGCTGCCCGAGGAGGCGGCCCTTTTTTATTTAACGGGCTAACAGGTTAAGCCGTTAGTCCGTATGAGTGCTTTGGTTATTAGTGCTGGTGACCACCAGGCCCATGTACATGGCCATGTTCGAGTTCTTCCTCAGTGGCTTCACGAACAGTGTCAACTTTGACATCAAAGGTTAAATCTTTGCCGGCCAGTGGGTGGTTGCCGTCGACAGAGACCATTTCATCAGTCAGACCTGTAACGACAACGGATACTGGGCCGTTAGGGGTTTGTGCTTCAAAGCGCATACCTACTTCCATCTCTTCAACCTGGAAGGACTTCCGTGGAACCTCTTGGACCATTTGGTCCTGGCGTTCGCCATAGGCTTCTGCGGCTTTGATGGTCACGATCATGACATCGCCTTCAGTTTTTCCATCCAGTTCTTTTTCGAGGCCAGGGATAATATTTTTGTGGCCATGCATGTAGGCCAGTGGGTCTTTACCGGTGGAAGAGTCCAGCTCTTTGCCGCTCTCGTCGGTGAGTGTGTAGTGAAAAAGCACCACAGCATTTTCAGAAATGATCATGGGGGATCCTTTAGGTCGGTATCAATGGGGATAGGGGCGGCATTATCCCTGATGTGATTTCATTTGCCAAGATAGGGGACTTAAGAGAGAGGGGCTTCAGAAGGAGGGGCTACAAAAAAATCTTTTTTCTGACCGCTTTGGCACCTTCTGGTCATGTAGTGTCACTTCTCTTTGGTGGTCAATTCCGCCGGTTAAAACTGAATCTTCTTTGTCATCCTTTATACGCTATGGGGTTGCGGCAAAGTGACCGCTAGCGGGCAAGTCTCTCTAGGGGCTGTTTTTACTGATACTACTACCTGTAGTGCTTTATCTGGCAAGAGGCACAATATCTTGTATACTAGGCTTCGTTTTACGGTAATCGCTGATAGCCAGAAAGCAGCAATAATTCACTATAAGAAGCTGCAAAAAACAAGGTGGGGTTAGTCTCAAATCCCCCAAAGTAAGGCCACACAGCGGTACCCCAGCCACTTATGTAATAGGGGAAGCAGAACCATTATGTCGATTGAAGCATTGAAAACTATGGATGGGCCGGGTGCCATCGAAATTAAACTACAGTCCGCCTCGGATGATATCTGGGATAAAAAATACCGCCTTAAGGATAAAGAGGGTAATCCCGTCGACGAAACCATTGATGCGACCTACCGTCGCGTTGCTCGGGCATTGGCTGATGTCGAAGAAGAAGGGAAACGGGGACTGTGGCATGAGCGGTTTTTGTGGGCACTGCGCAATGGTGCTATTCCCGCTGGTCGAATTATTTCCAATGCAGGTGCCTTGGACCATAAGCCATCGACCTCAACCATTAACTGTACCGTGTCCGGTATTGTTGAGGACTCCATGTTGGATATCCTTGAGAAAAACCTTGAGGCGGGTCTAACACTAAAAGCCGGTTGTGGTATCGGCTACGAATTTTCAACATTGCGCCCCAAGGGTGCGTATGTCTCTGGTGCCGGTGCTTACACTTCAGGCCCTTTATCCTTTATGGATATCTTCGACAAGATGTGTTTTACCGTGTCTTCTGCCGGTGGGCGTCGTGGTGCCCAGATGGCCACCTTTGATATCAGTCACCCCGATGTAGTTGATTTTATTCGTGCCAAACGTGAAGACGGTCGACTGCGTCAGTTCAACTTATCACTGTTGATTACCGAAGGGTTTATGGAAGCCGTTAAGAGTGATGACGATTGGTCGCTGAGCTTTCCGGTTTTACGTAAAGAAATAGAGCAGGGCACAGTAGATCCTACAGATGACTCACTGTTGTGGCGTGAGTTTCCCACCACAAAAGGGTACATCACCAACGATGAAGGACTGGTGGCCTGCCGTATTTACCGTACCGTCAAAGCACGTCAGCTGTGGAACGTAATCATGACATCCACCTACGATTACGCTGAGCCGGGCTTCATTCTGATCGACAAAGTTAATCAGCAGAACAACAACTGGTTCTGTGAAAATATTCGTGCCACCAACCCCTGTGGTGAACAGCCTCTGCCTCCTTACGGCAGCTGTCTACTGGGCTCAGTTAACCTGACTAAATTTGTATTGGACCCTTTCACCGAAAATGCCCGTTTTGATTGGGATAACTTCCGGGAAGTGGTGTCAGTGTTTACTCGGATGCTCGACAACGTGGTGGAAATTAATGGTTTGCCTCTGGAAGGTCAGCGGGAAGCCATTTTGAGTAAGCGACGCCACGGTATGGGCTTCCTGGGACTGGGCTCCACCATGACAATGCTACGGACGCCTTATGGCAGCCCTGCATCATTGGAATTGACCGAAAAGGTTTCCCGTGAATTGGCGATGGCTGGATGGCGTGCTGGTTTGGAACTGGCGAAGGAAAAAGGCCCTGCGCCGATAATGGATGACGAGTTTGAAGTTACAGACGCTATGATGCGCTTACGCCCTGAAATGGCAAAAGATGGCATTGTGGTGGGTGACAAACTCAAGGGTAAGGTACTGCACGCTCGTTACAGTAAATACATGCAGAAAGTGGCTGAGGTCGATCCCAAATTGGTTGAAGATCTCGCCAATGTAGGTTGTCGGTTTACACACCATTCATCGATTGCACCAACGGGCACGATCTCACTGTCACTGGCGAACAATGCCAGCAATGGTATCGAGCCAAGTTTTGCCCATCACTATTCCCGCAATGTGATTCGCGAAGGCAAAAAGTCCAAAGAGAAAGTTGATGTGTTCTCCTATGAAATGCTGGCTTACCGTGAATTGATTAACTCGGATGCCATGCCTTTTTCTGAGGTAGAAGGAGAGAAACTGCCTGATTACTTCATTACCAGCGATGATATCAAACCCAAGCAACATGTAGATGTGCAGGCAGCAGCCCAATCTTGGATAGACTCCTCTATTTCCAAGACGATCAATGTGTCCACGGACTGTGACTTTGACGAGTTCAAGGATATTTATCTCTATGCCTACGAGAATGGTCTCAAGGGTTGCACCACCTTCCGCTTTAACCCGGAAGCCTTCCAGGGCGTCTTGGTGAAAGAGAAAGATCTGGAGGCAACCACCTATCAGTTCACCCTGGAAGACGGTTCAACCGTAGACCTGAAGGGTAATGAGGAAGTGGAATACGACGGCGAGACACATACCGCTGCGAACCTGTTCGATGCCTTGAAAGAAGGCTATTACGGAAAATTTTGATCGGAAGAATCAACATGACAGTTAAACTCGACAAAAAAATTATCGGCTATAAGGTTGTCACTCCCTCCAATGACGAGGCGATACCCGAGTCTCAACCTCCGGCAGCAGAATTAGAGCGGGTCATTGAACAGATGACTGAGAATGTCAGTCGTCCTGAGGAGTTGCCTGGTTCGACGTATAAGGTAAAAACGCCGCTCTCTGAACATGCGCTCTATATCACCATCAACGATATTGTGCTGAACCCTGGGACTGACCACGAGCAACGTCGCCCCTTCGAAATCTTTATCAACTCGAAGAACATGGACCAATTCCAATGGGTGGTCGCATTGACTCGAGTGATCTCAGCGGTGTTTCGCAAGGGTGGCGACTGCACATTCCTCGCTGAAGAGCTAAAGGCGGTATTTGACCCTCAAGGTGGATACTTCAAGCGCGGTGGTAAATTTATGCCGTCACTGGTGGCTGAAATTGGTGAAGCCATTGAAGACCACTTGACCAAAATCGGGATGCTGACAGGCCCCGATTTGGGTGAGCATCAGAAGGCTATTTTGGCAGAAAAACGTGCCGAGTATGAGGCAGCGACTCAGCCGGCTGTTGCACGTGCACCTGTCAGCGAGGCAAACCCTTTCCCAGAAACGGCTCAGCTATGTCATAAATGTATGACCAAGGCCTCTATCTTGATGGACGGCTGTTTGACCTGTTTGAATTGTGGTGATTCTAAGTGCGGATAAAAGAAGACTAAGAATACAGTGTGATAATCCGCACTAGGAGGGGAGATTAACCGGGCTTTAGTCCGGTTTTTTTTGCCTACAGGTTGCAAGTAATCTCTATTTTTACTTGCGCTCATCCAGTTCTTTGATAATAGAGCCGACAACGTCTTCAGGTGAATGCTGATCACAGTTTATGGTGATGTCGGCGTATCGGCGATACAGCTTCGTGCGCTCAGTGAACAACTCATCAAAACTTTGATCGGGGTGGCACGCAATACCACGGGTTTCGTAATCGTGAATACGCTCTTGCAGAATTTGTAGTGGCGTGTCCAGATAAACGATGATCGAATTTCCGGAGAAGTGTGCCATTCCCGCAGCGCTGTACACCGCACTTCCACCGGTGGCAATTACTGAGTTTTGTGTGTCGATACTGATGAGTACTGACGCTTCGATTTGGCGCAGTATCAGATGATCAGTGTTATCCATAATTTGTTGCAGAGTTTTATCCTCGCGAACCTGAATAAGTACGTCGGTATCCAGAAAGTCCTTACCCAAGGCTTTGGCCAGTAATAGGCCGTTGGTACTTTTTCCGGCACCGGGCATACCAATCAGAACAATGTTGTTTTTCACTGGTAGAACTTCCTCTTTCTGATACTGATGAAAGCTATTTTATTGCCACTAGAGTGATGCTTTAACAAAATCCATCAACCGGGTAATGGCCTCGCTAGGCTCGTTACTTTGGTAAATCAGGCTAATGCCCACCTTACCCAGTTTGGGCAGCTTTTCCGAAGGTTTCAAGATCCGCAGGTTTTCGGGTACGGTACTCTTGGCAAGAACGGTGACCCCTAACCCCTCATCAATGGCTGCCTGAATACCAGTAAGGTCAGGAATGGTATAGACGATGCGCCAATCCCGTTGGTTTTCTTTGAGTTTTTCAATGCCACGTTGGCGGTAAATACAACCCTTGGGCGCCACGATTAATGGCAGTGGTACTTGCAGGTGAGCATCGTGGTCGGTGCCAGTGACCCATACCAGACCGTCTTCTTTTACCAGATTGTCTCCCGCTGTGGATGGGTCATCATGTAGCGCAAGAATCAGGTCGTACCGGTGACGCTCGGGTTCCGATAATAATTGTTTACTCAGTGCGCAGTTCACTTCGAGAGTCACGTTGGGGTACGCCTGGGCAAAACGGCCAACGATTTTAGGCAGCAGGGTGGTGGCGAACTCGCTGGGAATACCAAAGTGTATTTTTCCGCTCACCGACGTTTTACTGAATTGAGCGACGGCTTCGTCATTGATCGCGAGTATTTGTTTGGCGTAGCGAAACAATAGCTGGCCTGATTGGCTGAGTTCAAGTTGCTGACCACTGCGAATCAGCAGGGTTTGTTCCAATAGCTGTTCGAGACGTTTGATTTGTAAACTGATGGCGGGTTGGGAGCGTCCGAGCCATTCGGCTGCCTGGGTGAAACCACCCAGTTCGGTCACGGTAACAAAGGCTCGAAGTAAGTCCGTGGGCAGGTTTTTCATGGCATCAGATACTGCGTGAGAGCTATAAGTATTGTTAATGATGGGATTTTAACTATTAATTTTACCAATTCATAGTGGGTCGCTAATATGGCTGTTTTTCATGCGCCTTAACGTGCTATTGCACCAGAACATCATGCCCAAAAGGTACCTATGACTACTGATACAACGACTGACTTGAAAGCCACGCCACTCAAGGCGCTGCACTTGGAACTGGGTGCCCGGATGGTGCCCTTTGCCGGTTATGACATGCCGGTTCAATATCCGGATGGCATCAAGACCGAGCATCTACACACACGCAAACACGCGGGCTTATTTGATGTATCCCATATGGGGCAAGTCGTTATTACCGGTGACGGTGTTGCCGCTGCTTTGGAGAAGCTGGTGCCAGTGGAGCTGGAAACGCTGGGTATCAATAAGCAGACCTATGCGTTGTTCACCAATGAACAGGGCGGCATTCTGGATGATCTGATGATTGTTCGCTGGGAGGAAGATTGTTTTTTTCTGGTGGTGAATGCTGCCTGCAAAGAGCAGGACCTTGAGTATTTGAGAAATAGCCTGCCCGGCTTCGAGATTGAATATTTAGAAGGCCGTGGATTACTGGCACTTCAGGGCCCTGCGGCTATAGAGGTGATGGCTCAGCTGGCACCCGATGTGCGTGAGTTAGTATTTATGACCGGTAGCCGCGTTATTCTTGAAGGAGCTGATTGTTATATCACCCGATCTGGCTACACCGGGGAAGATGGTTTTGAAATTTCTGTACCGGCTGAATCTGCGGAAGCATTGGCTCGTAAGCTGGTGTCCTTCGATCAAGTGAACGCTGTTGGATTGGGTGCTCGAGATTCTCTGCGGTTGGAAGCCGGGTTGTGCTTGTATGGTCACGACCTCGATACCGAAACAACGCCCATTCAGGCGTCATTACTCTGGAGCATCAGTAAGTCCCGTCGCGCCGATGGTAAAAAAGCGGGTGGTTTCCCCGGTGCTGATATTATTTTTAGTGAGCAGGCCAATGGGGCATCCCGCAAGAGGGTAGGTCTGAAGGTGGAAGGGCGGGCGCCTGTCCGAGAAGGGGCTGAACTGGTTAATGCCGAAGGCGAACAGGTGGGGGTGGTGACCAGTGGTGGTTTTGGCCCAAGCCTGGAAGCGCCGTTGGCTATGGGGTATGTGGCGAAAGAATATGCGGCAGTGGGTACTGAGCTTAATGCCATGGTGCGTGGCAAACCCCGTCCGGTGACCGTGGAGAAAATGCCTTTTGTACCTCAGCGTTATTATCGTGGCTAGAGAGCCGAGGGTAAGAGCTGAAGTGAGGGCTAGCTCGAGAGAACAGGCTAGTTCACAAAAGATGATCAAACCAGAAATGAACAGGTAGAGACACCAAATATGAAGTCATTGGCAGAACTTGAAAACAACAATGAATTTATTCGCCGCCATATTGGCCCCTCTGAGGTCGATCAGCAGGCGATGTTGGAGAGTATCGGCTATGAAGGAATGGACTCATTTATCAGTGCTGTTGTGCCAGATAATATCCGATCCAGCCATTCGCTTGATTTGGGGGATCCCACCACAGAACAGGAGGCGTTGTCAGAGCTACGCGCCATTGCCAGTCAGAACAGGGTATTGAAAAACTTTATCGGTCAGGGTTATTACAACTGCATTACGCCCAATGTGATTTTGCGAAATGTGCTGGAAAACCCCGCCTGGTACACCGCTTATACGCCTTATCAGCCAGAAATTTCTCAGGGGCGCTTAGAAGCACTACTGAATTTCCAGACCATGATTACCGATCTTACGGGAATGGACCTCGCCAGCGCTTCTCTTCTGGATGAAGGTACGGCTGCGGGCGAGGCTATGACCCTTTGCCAGCGCATGTCCAAATCCAAGGGCAAAGTGTTTTTTGTGGACCAACACTGTTTACCGCAAACCATTGCGGTGGTGGAGACCCGAGCAGAACCTATGGGGCTCGACGTGGTAGTGGGTGATCCTACTGATGTTGGTGAGCATGACTGTTTCGGCGTGTTGCTACAGTATCCCGGTGTGGATGGCGCCATTCGCGACTTTGCTGGTGTGATTGAAGCAGCCCATCAACAGAAAGCACTGGTGGTGATGGCAGCAGATATTCTCAGCTTATTATTACTGAAAAGCCCCGCAGAACTGGGTGCCGATGTAGCCATTGGTTGTACTCAGCGTTTTGGTGTGCCGCTGGGTTTTGGTGGCCCTCATGCAGCGTATATGGCCACCCGTGATTCATTCAAGCGCTCCTTGCCGGGTCGCTTGGTCGGTATCTCACTCGATAGTCGAGGCAAGCCGGCTTATCGGTTGGCACTACAAACCCGCGAGCAACATATTCGCCGTGAGAAGGCCACCAGTAATATCTGTACTGCTCAAGTGTTATTGGCTGTGCTGGCTAGTATGTATGCGGTTTACCATGGTCCTGATGGACTGAAACGCATTGCCGAGAAAGTACATTGCTTGACTGCCATTCTGGTCGCTGGGCTGAAAAAACTGGGGCATGCGCCAGTCAATGACAGCTTTTTTGATACGGTGACCATTGCTACCGGTGGGCAGACGGCAGCTATTCATCAAGAGGCGGTAGATCAGGGTATTAATCTACGGGTCGTTGATGGCAACCATGTGGGTATCTCCCTGGATGAAACCACCAGCTCTGAGGATATCGAATCCTTGTGGCGCCTATTTGATGCCAACGCCGAGCTTACAGTGAATGATCTGGAGCCTACCGCCCAGAGTGGGCTACCGGAGAAATTGTTACGTACCAGCGAGACACTGACTCATCCAGTGTTTAACCGGTACCATTCTGAAACTGAAATGCTGCGTTATCTGCGCAAGCTGGCAGACAAAGACATAGCGTTAGATCGGGCAATGATTCCGCTGGGTTCTTGCACCATGAAACTCAATGCCACCGCTGAAATGATTCCGGTGACCTGGCCTGAATTTTCAAATATTCACCCCTTCGCACCCCAGGACCAGACGGTAGGTTATGTGGCAATGATCGAAGAGTTGGAGGCCATGCTCTGTACAGCAACAGGCTATGACTCTATTTCTTTACAACCTAATGCGGGCTCTCAGGGAGAGTACGCGGGGTTGCTGGCCATTCGTGCTTACCATGAAAGTCGCGGTGACACGCATCGCAATATTTGCCTGATCCCCAGTTCTGCCCATGGTACCAATCCCGCTTCTGCACAAATGTGTGGTATGCGAGTGGTGGTTACAAGTTGTGATGAGCGGGGCAATGTGGATATTGACGACCTTCGCGCCAAGGCTGAACAGCACAGTGAAAATCTTGCAGCGATTATGGTGACGTACCCGTCCACTCACGGTGTGTTTGAAGAGGGTATTACTGAAATTTGCGACATCATCCATCAGCACGGTGGGCAGGTTTATATCGATGGTGCCAACCTCAATGCCATGGTGGGGCTCTGCCAGCCGGGCAAGTTTGGCGGTGATGTATCACACCTCAATTTGCACAAAACTTTTTGTATTCCCCACGGTGGTGGTGGCCCTGGTGTGGGGCCAGTGGCTGTGCGTGAGCATTTGGCGCCGTACCTGCCTGGCCATGATAGTTTGGGTAAAGAGACTGTTGTGGGTGCCGTATCTGCGGCCCCCTGGGGTAGTGCCAGTATTCTTCCCATTACCTGGATGTATATCAAAATGATGGGTGCGCAAGGTTTGAAGCAGGCCACTGAGGTTGCGATTCTTAATGCCAACTACATGGCTGAGCGCCTCAAAGCCGTTTATCCCATTCTTTATACGGGTGCTAATGATCGGGTGGCTCACGAATGTATTGTCGACTTACGTGGTATTAAGGATGATTCTGGTGTCACCGTGGATGATGTGGCCAAGCGTTTAATCGATTTTGGCTTTCATGCACCGACGATGTCATTTCCGGTACCCGGTACCCTGATGATTGAGCCCACGGAGAGTGAATCCAAAGAAGAGCTGGATCGGTTCTGTGATGCCATGTTGCAAATTCGTGAGGAGATCGCTGCAGTAGAGCGCGGAGACTATCCATTGGAAGACAATCCCCTCTGTCATGCTCCGCATACAGCTGATGTGGTGGTGGCTGATGACTGGAATAGAAGCTACTCAAGAGAGTTGGCTGCCTACCCATTGGCCTCTCTCAGGGACACAAAATATTGGTCGCCGGTGGGTAGGATCGACAATGTATACGGTGATAGAAATCTGGTGTGCGCTTGCTTGCCTATCGCTGAGTATGAATAACCTGGGTATTAAACCCAGGTTAAATACACCGAAAACCAAAAACGGGCCATTGGCCCGTTTTTGGTTTTAAGTACTGATGGAGGGTAGTTCTATCCTCTGATCTATGCGATGAGCATCAGGTCTCCGCTGTATCATCACCTGACAGAGGCTGGGCTTCCTGCAGTTGGTCGCCAGTGGCTTCGCCACTCTGTGCACCCTCCTCACTCACCACTTCAGCTTTTGCTTCGGCTTTCTTTAGTCGTTTCTCTTCCTTCTTCTTCTTTTTTGCCAGATCCCTCTGACGTTTTTCAAAGCTGTAGTTAGGTTTGGCCATTTTAGGTGTCTTCTGCTGGTTTTAGTAAAATAAACAGTGGTTAGGTAAACAGGATAAGGGTTTTATCTCTCAAGTGCGTGTTTTTTTGGCAAGAATTGAAAAAGATCTCGTATCGATCACGTCGAGGTGGGTTCAAACAGTATTCTTATAATCCCCTACTATGGTCTTTTTTACACTTGGAAAACTTCTGCTATGGTTAAACGCATGTACGGAAGGAATTCTGTGTACTAAGTTTTCTGTGATCATCGGTACACAGCTATTTAGGCGGTTATTTCTGCGATTCTTGATTAGGGTGATAAATCAGGTGGGCATCATTAGTGACGTCACCTGCAAGAAGGAGGTTGTTATGTTTAGCCGCGGTAAAGATATGAGGGTCGTATTCAGCTTTGTTGGCATTCTTCTGTTGGGGTCTCACTCGGTATTAGCTTGGTGTGATGACACCCAAAAGCAAGTATCGCTCTATGATCGGTTGGGCGGGTTGGCCCCTATTTCAGTTGTCATCAGTGATTTTATAGACATTCTTGGACATGACGTTGTTTTTAACGCAAATCCCATCGTTGGTGACGCGATGAAGCGAGTGCCAGCACCTTATTTGAAGTACCACATGACGGCTTTGGTGTGTCAGGCTGCGGGAGGCCCGTGTCTCTATCATGGTCGGGAGATGAATGAATCTCATGCACACCTAGGTATCACTGAGTTGGAGTGGGGTCGCATGACTGCGCTGTTCCGTGAGGTTCTTGTTAAGAACGAGGTGCCGGAAAGGGAGGCGCAAGCATTACTGGCGATCGTCAATTCAACCAAGACGGATATTGTTGACCCAGGGTAGGAGTAGATTCAGCCCATATTACCTAGAGGGGTCGGCACTTGGGTTTTACCTCTAATTTCTTTCGTACTAAATAAAAAGGACAAAAGATGAATCAGAAATCACTCTATGACCGCCTTGGTGGTTACGATGGCATGACAGCTTTTGTTGATGATTTACTTCCACGTCTACAAACAGACTTTCAGTTGGGTCGCTTCTGGGAGAATCGCGGAGACGATGGAGTTGAGAGAGAAAAGCAGCTGTTAATAGACTACTTGTGTTCAAACGCGGGTGGCCCGGTGTACTACACTGGACGTGATATGAAAGTGTCGCATAAGGGCATGAACATAAGCGAAAGCGATTGGGCTATTTTCCTAGAACATGCGGGAGCTACGATGGGTGTGTTACAGGTTCCCCAGCAGGAATGTGACGATGTAGTTGCCTTTGTCTTGAGTCTGAAAGATGACATTGTTGAGGTATAAGGAGTTGAGGAATAGCGTGTCGAGGTATTGAGTGTTTAGGTATAGATTGTTGGTGTGTCAATCGTTAGAGCAGAGGCAGCAGTATTAGTAGATAACACCGCAACTAAAAAAGTTGGTATGCCTTTCTGGCGTTAGGTCTTAAAGAGAAACTCCATCATGAAGAACCCTGTTATAGCTGATAACAAACCGGTAAAGGTCAACTTGTCCAAAGGGCAGGAATACCATTTTTGCACCTGTGGTCAATCAAAAAGCCAGCCATTTTGCGACGGTTCTCATGTGGGTACTTCATTTACACCCAAGGTGATTGTCTCTGCTGAAGAGCAGGAAGCTTATCTGTGTGCCTGCAAGCATACCCGTAACGCCCCTTTTTGTGATGGCTCCCATAAGCAATTTTCAGATGAACAAGTTGGCACGGAAGGCCCCGGTATCATTGATGATGAAAGCCTGACACCTCCCGTACAGGCCACTGAGGAAGAGCCTACAGTCGAGCTTATTCACTTGCTTGCCCGAGAGGGGTTGTCAGGGGTGGGGCAGCATGGACCTGTGAGTGCCATGGGGGTGCCAAGGCACCAGTTGCCGAACTGGGATGATATTCAGATTATGGTCGCCCAGTTAGCCGCAAAGCCTCTGATGGAGAATGTGGCCGTTGGTACGGAATTGGTCATCGGTCCAGAAGCAAAAAAACCGCTGGTATTGAAGATTCCCCTGTTTGTTTCTGATATGAGTTTTGGGGCACTTTCAGAGGAAGCAAAGGTAGCAATGGCGAAGGGTGCTGAACTTGCTGGAACAGGGATTTGCTCTGGAGAAGGGGGCATGTTGCCAGAAGAGCAGCAGGCCAATAGCCGGTATTTTTATGAGTTGGCCAGTGCAAAATTTGGTTATACCGAGGCTGTATTGAAAAGTGTCCAGGCATTCCATTTTAAAGGTGGCCAAGGCGCAAAAACGGGCACTGGTGGGCATCTTCCTGCAGTGAAGAACGTGGGTAAAATTTCTGAAGTCCGCGGGATACCTGAGGGTGAGCCAGCTATTTCACCGCCCACATTTAGTGATTTAACTACCCCGGAAGATTTCAGGAAGTTTGCCGATAGAGTGCGCGAAATCACTGGCGGTATTCCCATCGGTTTCAAGCTCAGCGCTAATCATATTGAGCGAGATATCGAATTTGCCCTTCAGGCCAGTGCGGACTACATTATTTTGGATGGCCGAGGGGGTGGCACAGGTGCTGCGCCATTGCTATTTCGTGATCACATTAGCGTGCCAACCATTCCTGCATTAGCCCGAGCCAGACACTATCTCGATCAGCAGGGGGCGAGTGGGAAGGTGACGTTGATTGCCACCGGTGGATTACGTGTACCCAGTGACTTTATTAAGGCTATGGCCTTGGGGGCTGATGGTGTTGCCATTGCCAATAGTGCCATGCAGTCCATTGGTTGTATCGCAGCAAGAATCTGTCATACGAATAACTGCCCTGCGGGTATCGCCACTCAAAATCCTGAGCTGCGAAAAAGATTGGATGTCGAAAGCTCTGCGCAAAGATTGGCCACATTTTTTGACTCATCCGTTGAGTTAATGAAGGTGATGGCGCGGGCATGTGGACATTCACACCTCAATGAATTTATTCGGGATGACTTGGCGACCTTTGATGCTGAATTGGCAAAATTGTCCGGGATTGAGTTTTCAGGATTTGACCCTGAAAGAGGCTAGAGTGTTATTTGTCAGAGATCTGGATAAAAACGTTATTGCGTTTCATCAGGTGGCACAATGATTCTGCGAGACTTGTTAGAGACAGAATTATCTATTATTCAGGCTCCTATGGCGGGTGTACAAGGCAGTGCTCTAGCCGTGGCTGTCTCTAATGCTGGAGGCCTGGGATCGCTCCCCTGTGCCATGCTTAGCATGGAGCAATTGCGGGATGAATTGATAGCTATTAAGACACAGACCAATCGCCCCTATAACGTTAATTTCTTTTGTCACGATGTTCCGGAGATCAGCCATAAAGCTGAAATGATCTGGCGTAATGCGCTAATGCCATTTTATAAAGCACATGGTGTTGATCCCAATACAATTTCTGCTGTTACCCGTGTACCGTTTAATTCAGATGCTGTGGATATACTGGAGGAATTCAAACCACCCGTAGTCAGCTTTCATTTTGGTTTACCATCGGATGAATTACTGGCAAGGGTGAAAGCTTTTGGTGCCAAGGTCATCAGTTCTGCTACAACATTGGAAGAGGCTTTGTGGTTGGAAGAATGTGGTGCAGATGTAATTATTGCTCAGGGATTGGAGGCGGGCGGTCACCGCGGCATGTTCTTATCCCGTGACCTCAATTCACAGCTGGGCACGTTTGCACTGCTTCCACAAATTGTCAGAGAGGTGAACATTCCGGTGGTCGCGGCCGGAGGTATTGCCGATGCCAAAGGTGTGGAGGCGGCGATGGCTTTGGGTGCTTCAGGTGTTCAAGTTGGGACAGCGTATTTACTTTGTTGCGAGGCGCTTACCAGTCAAGTGCATCGTGCTGCACTGACAAGCTCTAGGGCAAAGCACACGGCATTGACCAATATTTTTACGGGGCGGCCTGCTCGTGCCATTATCAATTTTGCCATGAAAGAACTTGGCCCTATTCATTATGGCATCCCTGAATTTCCCTTGGCTGCTAGTGCTATTTCTCCCTTGCGCACCCTATTAGAAGCTCGAGGTTCAGGAGATTTCTCTCCCCTTTGGTCAGGCCAGAATACGACGGGTTGCAAGACAATACCCGCAGCTGAATTGACGCACGAGCTAGCAGCTGGTCTATAATCGACGAGATGTTTTTTTAGTGCCTTGGTTGTTAATGACTATCAATAAATAAGTAAATAAATATCTTTTGGAGTGTGAATCTAGCTATGAAACTTGAATCTCTGGCCTTGCATCATGGGTATACATCGGAAGCTACCACTAAAGCCGCCGCTGTTCCCATTTATCAAACCACCTCATATACCTTTGATGACACTCAGCACGGTGCCGATTTATTTGACTTGAAAGTGCCGGGGAATATCTACACCCGGATCATGAACCCAACAACCGATGTACTTGAACAGCGAGTAGCGGCTATGGAGGGTGGAATAGGTGCCCTGGCTGTCGCTTCGGGTATGGCAGCGATTACTTATGCTATCCAGTGTATTTGTTCGGTGGGAGATAATATTGTCAGTACCAGTCAGCTGTATGGTGGTACTTACAATCTGTTTGCCCACACGTTACCTAAGCAGGGTATCGAAGCGCGGATGGTGTCTGCGGATGATTTTGATGCTCTGGACAAGGCTATTGATAAGAACACCCGACTGGTTTTTTGTGAATCCATTGGTAATCCGGCGGGCAACATTGTTGATCTTGAAAAGTTTGCTGAAATCGCACACAAACATGGTGTGCCATTGGTTGTAGATAGTACGGTTGCGACACCCTTTTTATGTCGTCCTTTTGAGCTGGGTGCGGATATCGTTATTCACTCGTTAACTAAATATATGGGCGGGCATGGCACATCTATTGGTGGTGTTATTGTTGATTCAGGCAAGTTTGACTGGGTAGCTAATAAAGAGCGGTTTCCTATTTTAAATGAACCGGACCCTTCCTATCATGGTGTTATTTATACGGAAGCACTGGGTGCTGCTGCCTATATAGGCCGTTGCAGGGTTGTCCCACTTCGTAGTACAGGCGCGGCCATTTCTCCCTTTAACTCATTTCAGATTTTACAGGGTTTGGAAACCTTGGGGCTCCGCATGGAGCGGCACTGTGAAAATGCTGAAAAACTGGCTAATTACCTGAGTAACCATGACAAGGTGGCTTGGGTGAACTATGCCGCTTTACCAGAAAGCCCTTATTACCAGAATTGCCAAAAAATCACTGGTGGTAAGGCTTCCGGTATTCTGAGTTTTGGAATAAAGGGCGAGTCAGGTTCAGGTAAAGAGGCTGGCACACAATTTATTGATGCACTGCAGATGATTTTACGGCTGGTTAATATTGGTGATGCTAAATCATTGGCTTGTCATCCTGCCTCCACCACCCACCGACAATTGAATGATGATGAGCTGGCTGCAGCAGGTGTTAGTGCAGATCTCGTCCGTATTTCTGTGGGTATTGAGAATATTGACGATATTATTGCGGATGTTAGTCAGGCCCTCGATAGTGTGTCTTGACGTTTGCCTTAACAAGACACAACAACAAATATTGAAAATTATTCAGGAATTGTAATGGCATCACCCCGCTTTGTGACGGGATCACTGCATCGTCATATTGCAGTGATGACGTCGACGGCTGCACTTGGTTTGATGGCCATTTTCCTCGTTGATCTTGCAGATATTTATTTTTTGAGTCTACTTGGGGAAACCGAGCTTGCAGCAGCAGTTGGTTATGCGGGCTCAATACTTTTTTTTACGACGACAATCTGTATCGGTATTTCCATCGCCATGGCTGCATTGGTGGCCAGAGCAGCCGGTAGTGGAGAGATGTCATCCGCAAAGCGCTATATAGCCAGCGTTTCGGTATTTGCTGTTGTAGTCACGGTGCCCAGTACACTGATTGTCTGGCTGAATATCCCTTTTTTCCTGGAATTATTAGGCGCCACAGGACGTGCGCACCAGCTTGCAGCGTTGTACCTTCGCATCATTGTTCCTTCAATGCCCATTTTAGCGTTGGGCCTCAGTATGGGAGGCGTTTTACGCGCTTTAGGTGACCCCAAACACGCGATGGTTGCTACCATTGCGGGCAGCATGGTAAATCTTGTACTTGACCCTATATTGATTTTTGGCTTGGACATGAGTGTTGCTGGTGCCGCGGTTGCTTCGGTTGTTGCACGAATTACCGTTTTATTTATTGGGGTAAGGTATGTGATTAACCGTCAATACATGCCAAGTGGGCTTGGGGTGGGTGAGTTTTGTGATGACCTTGGCTCTATTGCAAAAATTGCGGTGCCAGCTATGTTGACCAATGTTGCAACGCCAATTGGTAATGCTTATGTGACGGCCAGTATGTCAATATTTGGAGATGGTTCTGTTGCGGGGTTTTCGATTGTTAGCCGCATCATGCCCGTTGCTTTTGGTATTATTTTTGCCCTTTCAGGTGCAGTAGGTCCTATTATTGGCCAAAATTTTGGGGCTGGTCGTATGGGCAGAGTTCATCATACATTGATTAGCTCACTGATCTTCTCGACAGCGGTGGTCATGGCGGTATCACTACTGTTGCTGTTGATGCAAAATTATATCGTGGAAGCATTTCGTGCCCAGCCGGCCGCAGCAGCATTAATTCAATTTTTTTGTACGTTTATTGCTATCAGCTTTATATTTAGTGGCGCGCAATTTATATCTAATGCAGCATTCAATAATTTGGGGCGCCCCCTATGGTCGACGTGGGCTAACTGGGGTAAGGCAACTCTTGGAACAATTCCACTTGTTTGGCTTGGTGCGAAGCTGTACGGTGCCGAAGGCATTTTGGCAGGACAGGCAGTGGGGGGAGTATTGTTTGGCGTATTGAGTATAGTTCTGGCGCTGCGCTTAACCCGGCGACTGGTGAAGGACAAGGCTATGAGGGGTTTTCCGCTAACACCTGGTCTTACTTTTCGTGTTCCGTTATCGGCTCATACAAGTTGTAACGGTTGGGTGGGCGTATATCGTCGTGACTAATGATCTACAGCAAGGTTTTAGGGAATCATTACAGTATTCTTAATAGCAGGGGGTTTTAATAGGTGCGGAAGTAGAAGGAAGTGATAGAGAGGGTAATATTAAATGCTTGATGGTTTTTTACATTATATAAATAAGATTATTTATGAATAATATTCTAAAAAATATCATTGATCTTGGTCATATTAAAGTAATTTCATTAATTACTTTATTCTCCATTGTTATGTCATTGATAATAACGATTTCATTTTTGGAGTTGTTTGGTGATGGCGTTGTATCTATTGGTGTGTTAATTGCGGTTGTAGCACCATTAATCATTGCGCCGGTGATCAGTTGGTATTTAGTAGGGTTGATCATAAAAATTCATCAGGCAGAGGAAGAAATGCGAACACTGGCGACATTTGATGCCCTCACAGGCGTAATGACCAGAAGAGCTTTTCTAACTCATTGCGAAACAGTTTATCAGGTCGCTATGCGAAGCCAGTCAACGCTGGCTGTAATTTATATCGATATGGATGATTTTAAAAAAATCAATGATACCTACGGACATGCTGCTGGTGATGAGGTCTTGAAATCATTCGGTTCTGTTGTGAGCCAATGTAAACGAAAAAGTGACCTGGTTGGCCGTATTGGTGGTGAAGAATTTTCCATGGTGTTACATAAAACAGATGTGGGTGGCGCTTTAAAATTTTCTAATAAAATTAGAGCCGCAGCAAAAAGTGAAACGGTGACTTTTGAAGGACAGGTGATTGATTACAATATGAGTATTGGTGTGGCTATTTTTGATAAGGCTAACCCATTGTCATTGGATCAACTGATGAGGAATGCAGACACTGCACTTTATCAGGCCAAAGCTTTAGGTAAGGATCGTGTCGTGTGTTATGAAAAGGATAATACTGCTCAGACTTAAAGCACCAGGGTTAAAGCACCAGACTTAAAGCTCCAGAGTGCAAACAATGGGAATCACACATTGGTGAGTTAAGTTCTTAATATTTCTTCACTGGTCATTCAAAAATACGCTGACAGTTTTATTGAAAGTTTCTGGTTTTTCCGCGTGCAGCCAATGGCCGGTATTCGCTATAACCTTCAGTTTGGTATTTGGGAATAGTCGAAGCACTTCACTGCGATGTTTATCTTGGATATAGGCAGAATCTTCGCCTTTGATAAATAGAGCGGGGCCTGAAAACGGCTCACCGGTGGGCGCCAGCGTTAACTTGTCATAGTAGTTGGTAATAATCCCTTCCATATAAAGACGTAGGTCAAACCTTCCATCCTCTGCGCGAACAAGATTTTTCAGTAAAAATGCCCGTACGGAGGGCTCATCGACATAGGCTGCCAACAGTTGATCTGCCTCCTTGCGAGAGGTTGGCCTTGTTGTTGCCAGAGAGGTCAGTCCTTCTAGCACCCCCCCATGGCGGTCAGGCTTGTAGTCCACCGGTGCTATATCGGCCACAACCATTGCATTAACCCGCTCTGGGTGGGTCAGAGCAACCTGCATAGCAACTTTCCCTCCCATGGAGTGGCCTATCAGGTCTGCTTGGTCAAGTTTTAGGTTATTCATTAATTCAATGATGTCATTCGCCATGGAGGGGTAATCCATTTCCAGGCTATGGGGGGATTCCCCATGATTTCTCATATCAACGGAAATTACTGAGTAGCTATCGGACAATGCTCGCCCCAGCAGCCCGAGGTTGCTGAGTGAGCCGAACATACCGTGCATTAAAATTACCGGCTGCCCCGAACCTTGTATGGAATAATTTAATTTCACGGCGATGGCGTATACCTAATCAATTTGTGGGTCATTATAAAGTTTGTGTGAGCGTTGTCTTGATCTTGTCTGTTTATGGGTATTGATGACAGTAGTCAATGTTGACGAGTGAAGCCCGGTTAACTACAAAGCTCGAGTTTTAGTAGAAAGGTACCGTTCATTATCATGGTCAATGTCATAGTAATAGCCTAGCTGACCATCATGAAAAACAGCAAATGTGTCTGTATATGACGTCGGTTTTGAATCTGCACTAGGACAAAGGTGATAATCCCAGCAAGACAGATAGCCTGAGGAAAGGTGGTTTTGATCTGTATTAGCCTGCCGTATTTTTTGGCTTAGGTTTACTCAGTTGAAAAATTTGTTTACAAATTTCATAGCGTTGCAGGTCTGAGAGTAACAGCCAGGCTTCAGAAATAGACCTATCATCGAAAAAAGCTGCGTTAGAGCCTTGGTGGAAATTCTCGTCTGTATCAAGCCCAAGCCAATAGGCAGAGACATCTAAAGCTTTAGCTATGGCAAAAATGGCCGATGTAGATTGGGATCGGCCATTTTCCAGCTTGGATATCATCTGCTGGGTTAGGTGGGTTTGCTCGGAAAGCTCACCCTGAGAGAGGCCTGCTTTTAACCGGGCTGCTTTGATTCGATCTGCCATAGTGTTCATTACAGTAGATATTACAACATCTGTTGTGAAAATGGGACAACTATAGTTGTAATGTGGGCAATGTCTCGTTATTATTTTGATATAAAAACAGGGAGTATGATATGACCCCGGAAGAGGCTTTACTTAAAGTTGTGCAAATTGTGGGAGGGCAAACAGCTTTAGCAAGTGCGGTGTCACAAAAAACCGGTCGCTCCATTAGGCAGCAACATGTTTGGAACTGGCTGAATCGCGATGGTGGTATCCCCGCTGCCTATGCCCCACTTCTTGAATCGTTATGCCAAGAATATGGAGAAGAAGTTCCTTGTAGCCTCCTGTGCCCTGACTTCTATCCTGCTCAATAACTTAGCTATATCGTCATATTATTTTCCAGATTTAAATATTTCTGCCTTTTATTGGTCTTTTCTAGTCCATTATCCCTGTTAGATTAAACTTATCTGTAGGCACGCGGTGTCTATGCTTGTGAATTAATAAAACGGTATAGTTCCGGTTGCAACGGAGCACTGTTATGAAACTTTATACTTATCCCCCAGCACCCAACCCCATGCGTCTCGATATTTTTTTGGCCGAAAAAGGTATTGATATAGAGACTGAACATGTGGACCTCATGGCAAGAGAACAATTTAATGAGTCATTTCGTACGGTAAATAGTTGGGGCACCGTGCCTGCATTGGTATTAGATGATGGCGAGGTGCTGACGGAGGTGGTGGGTATGTACAGCTACCTTGAGGATATTTACCCTCAGACGCCTCTGTTAGGCACCGACCCACTTTCTCGGGCGTTGATTCTGAGTTGGGATCACCGCTGTTTTACGGACGGTTTTCAGGCGGTAGCAGAAGTGCTTCGTAATTCGGCCCCAGGCTTTGCCGGGCGAGCGTTGCCTGGGCCTGTTTCCTATGAACAAATTTCTGAGCTGGCAGATAGAGGTAATGAGCGAATCCAAGCCTTTTATGGTGTGTTGAATAAGCATCTTGAGGGACGTGAGTTTATGGTCGGTGATAACTTTACCGTTGCCGATATCGCCGCTTACGTTTTCGTAAAATTTAGTGGTTGGGTCAAGGCGACAATTCCTGATGAATGCACTCACCTCAGTACATGGCATCAACAAATTTCTACCCGGAAAAGTGTACAGTCCTGATTAATGAGGTGCGGAAAAAGATATGAGTAAATTGGTGGGGAAGGTAGCTCTAGTGAGTGGTTCTGGTCGTGGTATCGGGCGGGAAATTGCACTTAAGTTGGCCTCTGAGGGTGCTCGGGTGGTGGTCAATGACCTGGATGCAGACCTGGCCAATCAATTGGTCGAGGATATTAAAGCAATAGGTTCAGAGGCTGTTGCCTGTATTGGCAGTGTCACTGAGCCAGATTTCGGTGAGCGTTTTGTGAGCATGGCGGTGGATACCTTTGGTGGTTTGGACATCATTATTAACAATGCTGGCTACACTTGGGATAACGTTGTTCAGAAAATGGATGATGAGCAGTGGTATGCGATGATTGATGTACATATGACGGCCCCTTATCGAATATTAAAAGCGGCTCAGCCCTACATTAAAAAATTTCATCTTCAGAATAAAGCTGCCGGCAATGAGGTTTTTAGGAAGGTAGTCAATATTTCATCGGTTTCCGGGCTCAATGGTAACCCCGGCCAGCTGGCCTATTCAGCCGCAAAAGCGGGCGTTGTGGGCATGACTAAAACGCTGTGTAAGGAGTGGGGGCGTTATAACGTCAATGTGAATGCCGTTGCCTTTGGTTTTATTCAGACGCGCCTCACTGCCGCAGTGAGTGACGAAAAGACCATCAATGTTCAAGGCCATGACATCAAAGTGGGTGTCAGTGACCAAGTCTTACAGATGGTTGAGACAATGATTCCCCTAGGGCGTGCAGGTACACCGAAGGAAGCGGCGGATGCCGTGTATTTATTTTGCCTGCCCGAGTCAAATTACATCAGTGGTCAGACCGTGGTGGTGGGTGGAGGGTTCGATCTGTAATTGTTTTTATTGACCACAGTCGCTCATCGGCTTTTGTGGTGCTTAGTGATACTGGCCGTCGTTTCTCGGCAATAATTTCTTGGCGATAGCCCCGTCCAATGTTTAAACGCGCGGGTAAATGAGCGGGGTTCAGAAAACCCGACAATTTCAGACACCCTGTCAACGGATAGACCTTCTTTTACCAGCTTATCAATGGCCACCTCCCGGCGGATGTTGTCTTTAATGTGTTGGTAGCTGGTACCTTCCTGTTGTAGTCGCCGGTACAGGGTGAGGGAGTTGATGTTCATCTGCCTTGCAAGGTTTTCTGCCCGAGGAAAAACGAGCTGTTCAGAGCTGTTAGCCATAATTGCCCGTTCAATTTGAGCCTCCAAACTATTGTCCTCCCCAGGGATTGTCATGATGTCAGAGGGGTGCTCAGTTAGAAAAACGTCCAATTCCCGCGGTGTTCGAACCAGAGGCTTGTCCAGATACTGTGCATCAAAGAAAAGACTGTTCCTTGCTTGTTGGAAAGACAGGTTGCCGGGAAACATGACCCGGAGTTCATCCTGATGGGCTGGTGCTGGATGAATAAAGTGTGT
>JAGPWA010000056.1 GCA_018066715.1 Porticoccus sp.
ACCTGAAAGGTTTTCTGCAAAAAGTTCATGCTCTCGCGCACAGAATGGACATTGGGAAATGGCCCAAAATAGCTGCCGGACTTTCTTTTACTGCCCCGATGAAATGACAGCTGTGGATAGGTATTTCGGTCTGAAAGAAAAATATAGGGGTAGGATTTGTCATCTCTCAGCAAAATATTATAGGGCGGATGATTTTGCTTAATGAGGTTCTGTTCCAGTAACAGCGCCTCGATCTCTGTTTGGGTAATGGTGACGTCAATAGTCACAATACGGCTGACAAGCGCTGCTGTCTTGGGTGCCAGACCCGTCTTACGAAAATAACTAGCCACTCTTTTGCGTAGATTCTTTGCCTTACCCACATAAAGCAATGCACCCTCTTCACCAAACATCTGGTAAACGCCCGGTCTCTGGGTAAGTTGTTTTAGGAATGGCTGATGATCAAAGGGCATGGTTGCCATTCTACACTTGGTTAGATTACGGGGGCTAAATTAGACGATTGAATGTGAAGTTATGGCTTGAAGTTGTAATTTATAGGGCTGAACTAGAGTGATGCGTTATAGGTGTAAATTGGAGGGCAAAACGAGAGGGTTAAGATGCGAGGATTAAAGTACGAGCGTTATATGACTTCGGAGGGGTCAACCAACCCATACTTGACCGCGGCCAAGGTTAATTCCACATCATTACTGACCCCAAGCTTTTCATAAATTCGGTATTTGTACGTATTAATGGTTTTTGGACTAATACTGAGCGTTTCTGCCACTTCGTTGGCCCGACGACCACGGGTAATTAATTCCGCGATTTGCAGTTCACGTTGAGATAGCTGACTTAAGGGCGATTTCGAATGAATAGAGAGACCGTTGACCACCATCATCTGGGCCAAGTTGGGGCTGACGTACACCTTCCCTGAAAGTACTGAGTCTATGGCCGTTTTGATTTCTTCTGTATCAGCATTTTTGGTGATGTAACCTGCAGCACCCGCTTTTAATAGAGTCATCGGATAGACATCATCATTAAACGCACTAATGACGATAATTTTGGTTTCTGGGTAATGGGAGAGAATTCGCTGCGTCGCCTCCAGCCCGCCAATACCAGGCATACGAATATCCATAAAGACAATATTTGGCTTAAGCTGACGGACTTGAGCAATCGCCTCTTCACCACATGCGGCCTGAGCAACCACGGTAATATCTGGCAGCTCTGACAACAGTCGGCAAATACCTAGGCGAATCAGGTCGTGATCATCCACCACCAAGACCGTTTTCAATGCTTCTCTTGAGCTCATGCAGCCGCTATTCCCTGTCTTTTCCCCCTAGCCTATCACTGACGCTTTTTATTGGCTATGAAAGACAACGGTATTAAGAACGGATTTCGGACATGGCGTGCTAAGAATAAACGCGCGGTTCAATTTCCAGAGAGACACCAAACTTATCTGCGACAGATGCCTGAATATCCGAAGCCAGTGACAGTAACGCAACCCCTGTGCCGCCACTATTCACTAGAACCAGTGACTGCTGTTGATGAACACCAACACCCTGTTGGTTAAAGCCCTTCCAACCAGCCTGCTCAACCAACCAGCCAGCTGCCAGTTTTTCACGGCCATCGACCTGATGATAGCCCACCAGTTGTGGGTGCTGTTGACGCAACGTTTCAGCCTGCTCTTTACTGACCACGGGGTTTTTAAAGAAGCTGCCAACATTGGGAATATCTTCCGGGCTGGGCAGCTTACTCCGACGAATACCACAGACTGCATCCGACACACGCTTAGCCGTTAATTCAGATTCGTCTATGCCATCGAGTGCTTTCTGTAACGCGGGGTAATCAAGACAAAGGTCCATTTTGGAGGAAAGAACGAATGTAATGGCGGTAATGGCGTATTGGTCTCGACCTGACTGCTTAAAAATACTGTCTCGATAACCAAACTGACACTCCGACGCATTCATTACGCGTTGCTCGCCCGTTGCCAGGTGAATAGCCTCAAGGGATAAGAAATGCTGGCTTAGCTCAACGCCATAGGCACCAATATTTTGTATCGGTGCCGCACCAGTAAGCCCGGGTATAAGAGAAAGGTTTTCCAGACCAAACCAGCCCTGCTCAATGGTATTTAGTACCAATTGATGCCAGTTTTCGCCCGCACCTACCCTGACCACTCGCTGATCTTGTTCTTCGGAAACCAACTCGATACCGGGGATCGCCATCTGAACAACCAAGCCACTCAAATCCCGAGCCAGCACCACATTGCTGCCACCACCCAGGAGCGTGATGGGCAGCCGGTGTTGGCGAGACCAAGACAGAGCCTCACTCAAGTCACTTTCAGTACTCACCCGGCAGAAATTTTCTGCAAAAGAGGGCAATGCCAATGTGTTGTGGTGTTGCAGAGAAACATGTTGTTCGATCTTCAGCATCAGCCTAGCCGATCACGTAAGTGAGAGAGAAGACCAGAAGCGGCCTCTTCTACCAGATCAAGAACAAGTTCAAAGCCTTCTTCTCCGCCGGCATAGGGGTCCGGTACTTCTTTGAGATCACTGGGGCCAAAGTCGAGAAACAACCCAAGGTGGCCATTAAATTCAGGTAATGACAGTGCCTGTAGGTCCAAAAGATTTTGGTTGTCCATCGCCAGAAGGTAGTCAAACTCTAGGAAGTCCTCCGGCCGAACCTGACGGGCACGCAAGTGGCTCAAGTCGTGATGACGTGACAGCGCTGCGGCACTGGCCCTTCCGTCTGGGGCCTTGCCAATATGCCAGTCGCCGGTACCTGCTGAGTCAACAATAATACGCTCTTGCAAGCCTGCTTCTGTCACCATGGATTCAAAAATTCCGTGCGCTGTCGGTGAGCGACAGATATTACCCAAGCAAATAAACAGTACCTTCACCGGCATTACATTCACTGGCATCACATTCACTGGCATCACATTCACTGACATCAAAGTGATTCCTTGCCCAGCAGGTCGATGACCCGCTGTAAATCTTCGTCGGTGTCTACCCCGCCGGGGACAGGAGCCATCGCCTCAGCGACATGGATGCGTATGCTGTTCCACATAAAGCGAAGTTGCTCAAGGCATTCCAAGGCTTCAATCGGTGCCACAGGCCATGTAATGAAATGGTTTAGCGTAGCCACTCGGTAGGCGTAAATACCAATATGCCGCATGGGTACTGTTACAGGGCCTGTTACAGAGTCCGTAACAGCACCCATGGCTTTAACCCTGTTCTCTGTGTGATCTCGCGGCCATGGCACGGGTGCACGGCTGAAATACAACGCCATTCCCTGATTATCGGTCACGACCTTAACAATATTAGGGTTGGAAAAATCAGCATCATTCTCAATAGGCTCAGACAAAGTAGCGACACCTGCCGCTTGGCAGCCCGCCAAGTTCTCAGCCACTTGATCGATAACCGCTGGTGGAATTAATGGTTCATCGCCCTGAACATTGACAATAATGTGCTCATCAGAGAATCCGTATTGACTGGCCACCTCTTGTAACCGATCAGTACCGGATTGATGATCAGCCGAGGTCATACAAACCTCTCCACCGAAACCACGTACTTCGTCAGCAACACGCTGATCATCGGTAGCTACAATCACCTGTCCGGCTTGGCTCTTTTTAGCCTGCTCATAGACACGCTGGATCATAGATTTTCCGGCAATGTCCTTGAGTGGCTTGCCCGGTAAGCGGGTCGAGGAAAAGCGGGCGGGAATAACAACGGTGAAGTCCATAGTAAATGACATAGCGGCTCAACGACTCTTTGTTAGGCGACCGACAGCGTCGGTAAGTTTGTTAAGAAAAGCGGGCTCAGGTACAGCAACGACATCAAGCACCCACACTTTATCATTCGCGATACCATGACATTTCACGGCATCTTTTGCGGTAATGATAACGGGTAAGTTGTCATCAAAGCGTAGCTCATCACCCTGAAAGTCATGGTGATCTGGCCAGGCGTGTAATTGCACCTCAAACTCTAGCTGTTCAAGGGTGGTTGAAAATCGCTGAGGATTACCGATACCAGCGACCGCATGAACCTGGCGACTATCGGCCCAACTTTGTGGTTGAAGTTGCTGACCAGTTACCAAATGTCTAAATTGTGCTGGTTCTATTTTTAACTGAAAATGGTTCTCAATACCGTCATCTAAATAACCCAGATTTAAACTACCGGGCTCTAAATCAGAGCTGTCTGAATCATTACTATTGGGCTGGGTTCTGTTGGGCAGAGCGCTGTTAATCAAAACAAAGTCGGCCTGGGTCAAACGACTCACTGGCTCACGCAGTGGTCCAGCGGGAAGACAATGACCATTACCAAATCCCCTGCCACCATCCACAACAACAATTTCAATATCTCTGGGCAGTCGGTAATGCTGTAGCCCATCATCACTCAGAATCAGATCACAATCTGTCTGCTCCAGTAGAAACTGAGCGGCTCTGTACCGATCGGGATCAACCACTACGGGGCAAGCACTGGCGAGCAGTAATGGCTCATCACCCACCTCAGCAGCAGCTGACTCTGTGGTCACCCGTAGGGGGTACTCTGAGGCATTGCCCCCATAACCTCGGCTGATAACGCCTGGTCGATAACCCTGCTGTTTAAAGTGCGCGACTAAGGCCAAGAGCAACGGGGTCTTTCCTGTGCCACCAACAGTAATATTCCCCACGACAATCACGGGCACTTTCAATGATGGGCTAGGCGCTACTTTTTGATGGTAATAACGGCGTGTGGCGGCAACCCCACGAAACAACCATGAGAAGGGTAAAAGCAGTAATGCCCCGCTGTTATGTCGGTACCAGGCTTGCTCTAGCGATGAAGAAATACTCATGAGAAATAAACGCGTGTTAACACGCTTGATCGGGCTCATCCAAAAACTGCTTGCGATGGAGTTGAGAATAACGCCCATTTAAGGCCAACAGTTGTTGATGAGTCCCCTGCTCTACGATACGCCCCTGATCCATCACTAAAATACGATCGGCGTTTTCAATCGTACTCAGACGGTGTGCGATGACAAAGGTGGTACGCCCTTGCACAATATTATCCAGGGCTTCTTGAATGTGGTGTTCAGATTCGGTATCCAATGCAGAGGTTGCTTCATCAAGAATTAATACCGGTGCATTTTTTAAGAGTGCTCGGGCAATCGCCAGACGCTGTCGCTGCCCACCGGATAACATCACACCTTCATCACCGATAGGTGTATCAAAACCCTGTGGCAACTTCTCGATAAATTCTAAAGCGTGGGCTGCCTTAGCGGCGACATGAACCTCTTCTTGAGAACATTTGGCCAACGCGCCATAGGCTATGTTGTTATAAATCGTGTCGTTAAACAGGGTGACCTTTTGTGAAACTAAGGCAATATGACTGCGCAGGTTATTCAGTGTGTAGTCATTAACATCCGTGCCATCAAGTAGAATTTGACCTTCTCCATGGTTATAGAAACGAGGAATCAAACTGACCAAGGTAGTTTTACCGCTACCAGACTGTCCCACTAGTGCAATCGTTTCTCCAGCAGCCACCTTAAGGTCTATACCATTAATGACGTTACCTACATCACCCGAGTAAGCAAAACTAACGTCTTTGAATTCAAACTCCCCCTTAACCACACTGCGCTCCACGGTGCCATTATCAGGTTCATCTAGTTCATCTAATGTAGAAAACAAGGTATTTGCCGCAGCAACACCTCGTTGGATATTCCTATTTACTTCAGACAACTGGCGTATGGGTTTGGCCAATAAGGCTGCTGAGCCCAAAAACTGAACAAACTGACCGCCACTCATATTGGCCAGCACTGTTGGATCCAGAGCAAACCACATTAATAATGACAACGACATAGCCACTAACATCTGAATAATCGGCGAGCTAATACCCTCAGCTACGGCCATTTTCATATGCTGGCGACGATTGTACTTACTCACATCTAGCATACGATTCTGTTCATACGCCACGCCACCAAAAAGATGCATCTCCCGGTAGCCGCTCACCACCTCTTGAGTAACATGGGTCACATCACCGACAGAGGATTGAATACGCTGGCTTAGCAGCCTGAAACGTTTACTCACGATGGTGACAACGAAACCAATAACCGGTAATACAACCACGAAAATAGATGCCAATCGCCAGTTAATGTAAAACAAATAACTGATTAGCCCGATAACCAGTGCACCCTCACGAATAATTAATTTTAAAGAGCCTGTGGCAGCACTTGTCACTTGGGCAACATGAAAAATCATTTGAGAGACTAGGTGCCCAGACATGCTGGAATCAAAATAACTGCTCGGTAGCCGAGTGTATTTATTGAATACTTCTGTACGAAGATTAAAAACCAGGATTTGAGCGACATAGGCCATGCAATAGCCACCCACAAAAAAACCTAAACCGCGGACCACGGCAATACAAAACATCATCAGTGGAATAATCCACCGACTTTCCGAAATAGCGTCTTCACCACCTATTAATCTAGCCAGCTTCGCAGTGAAGCCTGTATCAACATTGAGAGCTTGCGCAGAAGCTGCCGCCTCATCACCAGACATATTATTGATGGTATTGACGGTATAACCGAACAAATCAACAAACGCGATTTCCATGGAGGAAAACAGCATTAGCCCCAAAACGCTGAGTAAAAACATGCCCCA
>JAGPWA010000074.1 GCA_018066715.1 Porticoccus sp.
TAATTTGAACAATGGCAGTCTGATATGCGGCATTTGCGCTGAAAGTAAGGCGACTGTAGGCAACAACTGCATCCATCCAATATGGCCTGGAGGGTTTAGATATATCCACAACAGCATTCCCACCCATAAAGAAGCGACAACGAATAATGCTGAATGAACTCGATCAGGATCAAGAGATAAAACAGACTTTGAAGCTCGATGTGGCATAGTCATTGGCGTTGACCCCATACCATCAACTGGGCGCAATGCTTCTTTTATATAACCTGAACAACGATGAAGATCATTAAATAGGACCTCTAGAGCTGCTCTTTGGAAATGATCTAGGTCGCCTATCAACTCTTTATTTAGATTTAAAGCTACGGGCTGTAATGGGCAGGCCGACATATCCTCCTCTGATACTATTAATTCTTCCGTGAACAAACGGTCTAACTCTGTAAACAATGGCTCCAAAGTGGGCATTATTAGAGCAATATTAATTCCATGAAGATCGGGCAAACCGGCATCAAGGCGTGCCAGTATGGTAATGTAAGACTGAGATGATTCTCTACGTTGCTGCCAATAGGGAAATTGACGCCTTACCCCAATACTTTCAAAATTCGCCGCTTCGATAGACTGCCCAAACTGCGCTAGAATTTTTACCGCCTCGTCATGAGCGGTATGAAAATCAACGGCGGTTTCTTGATTGTTTAATTTGGAGCGGTATATATCCAGAAGTTGCTTCTGTGCGCCAATCAATCTTCGGCCGTTCTTCTGTAAGCTATCAATATTGGACTGCGGCCACAGAAATACAGAGATCAATGTCCATATGCCAATACCTGTCAGAGTCTCTAACGCTCTATAGGCAGCAAACTCAAAAGAATCCGCCGGCGATTCAACTGGAGCCGTTACAATCATCAAGGTTACAAAGCCGGTAACAAACCATGCGTACTGCCCCTGCTTCCCCGTCATTTTGTAGGTCACAAAGAACAGAAATATTGACAGCGATAGCAACATCAACCATCTGTCCTGAGGGAATACTGCTATAAAAAACAAACCCGCCAAAAATGCCAACAATGTCCCTTTAGCACGTAGCACACCTTTACCCAGGGACTGTCCTATGTCACCCGAAGAAACTACCGCTACTGTAATCGCAGCCCAACTTGGGTTTAGCCAACTAAACCGCATGGCTACGTAATAGCTAAGCACCATGGCCAAGCTAACCTTGATGGCATGCTTAGCCTTTAAGGACAAAGAAGGGGTAAGGTTAATAATTTTTTCTCACAATAATAGGCCTTCTTAAACGCTACTTTTTATATTTCAGTTGTCGAATGTAAAGCCGTTTATTTACTGCAACTTTTTTAGCATATCCCCACCATTACTCCATGACGAAATAAATAGTCTTACTTTTTAGTGTAGTAGTAAAAACCCATTAAAAAAATCTATTACAGCACTGTAAATATTGTTTTTTGTCACTCGTATCGGTCCGATATCATCATAAATTGAAAATCTGCCACGCTGAGGACGGAACACCGAAACAGGTGGCCGGAGAACTGAAGAAAATTGACGGGGGTCTGAAAACTAAAACGCCTGTGATTATTGACCCACGAGAGTTTTAGTTGCTGCATTATTTGCTGGAGTCTATCCCGACCAATTACGAGATTATCAGTCGGAGATTAAGTCGCGCTATAAGTCGATATTTCGGCTGAAATAACAAGCCGCTTAACTGTAAATTGGTGTATTTCTTGAAGTATTCTCTTGAAAGTTCTTGGCCTTTTTTTAGTTGGCTAAGGGTCATCTTTTTTACGGCTAGGTCTCTATTTCCCCTAGCAGCTTCTTGCCCCTGTGCTGCGGCAACATTCCACCATACATAGGCTGTAACCATATTCTGTGGCACACCTCGGCCCTGAAGATACATATTCCCTAGGTTATACTGAGCCTCCGCAAACCCCTGTTCAGCCGCCATTCGTAACCATTTAACAGATTTCTTATAGTCTTGCGGGACACCGCGACCGTCGGCGTACAAATTCCCCAAGTTGAACTGTGCATAGATATGTCCTTGTTCGGCCGCCTTTGTGAACAACTCAGCAGCTCTCTTATAGTCCTGTGTGACACCGTTACCGTTGTCGTACATAACTCCCAAGTTATATAGCCCAGATACACCGCCTTTTTCGGCCATCACGGTACAGGTTGAAAGAGCTTCGGCGTAACGCTGATTACTATAATGGTCATAACACTCATTAGCCGAAGCCGTGCCAGCCAACAACAGGCCACCCACTAGAACTAGCCTCTTAATCATCTTCATCTTCGGCACCCCTACTTTCATAACACTATAATAATTAATCAGGAAGATTGAAACATAACCGCCAGAGCTACGGTGATAATGGCACCCAGTTTTTAAGTGTCGTCTAGATTGTCACCCAGTTGGGTATAAAACCAAAAAAGGCCAACTCATTGAGTTGACCTTTTTTCTGAAACCCAAGTGGTTACTGGGCTGCAGATGGTGACCTTAGCAGGATCGAACCACTGACCTCAATGCTGTCAGGGTTGAGCCCTCTTCAACCTATGGATCGATTTTTGTAATTTTTGACCCCTGTAGGCCAATACCTGCCATCAGACCTTCCAGACCAAAGCTGAAAACATAGATATCGTCTTTGGCGGTTGTAGTGGTCAGTGTCTTGGCGACACCATCGTCTACAACTACCAAGCTAGGACCAAAACCCACTTCCCAGCCGCCACTGCTGTCGAGATACTCTTGTGCTTCCTCAGACATAAGGAACATCGCATATGACAATGTCTGTGCTCCCGCCTGCAGGCCATAGCTTGCAGCTGCTATGTTGTAGTTAGCCACCGCTTTACCATCCACAAATAAGGTCCCGTTACCGCCCAGGCCACCAATAATCAGGCCGGCCTTGATAATATCGGGAAACACCAGCACCGATTTAGCTGTTGTGCTGAGTTCCTTGGCCGTGGGGTTTGTTTCGTACAGTTTGGTGAGAGCATCTCTCGCCTCGGCCTCGATTTCCTTCGTATCTGCGGCCAGCGAGTGACCGGGCGCGATGAGTATCACGGTGGTCATTGCGGCGAAAAAGAGGGTATAAGCGCTTGTGATTACTCGATTCATGATTGGTTTCTCCGTCAAGGATAGCGTAGTCATTTAAAAGAGGAGTAACCCTAGGTGGACCGCGCTATCTAAAACGGACACTACTTTAGGCCTCATTTCATATTGCTCCGGGCTGAGGTAGCCAAGAGTACTACCATGCCGTCTCTTTTAATTATAATCAACTTCAACGTATTCGAACGCAGCTTGGCGTATATGAGAGCGGTTCATCAGTAGTTAATATGGGAGTGAATAGAGGAAGCTTTCTGCACAGGCGTTATCCCAACAGTTACCCTTGCCACTCATACTCTGCTGGAGCATCTAAACTATTAAATGATTTAAGTACGAAGAAGGGACAATGGTCAGTAACGTCGGTGATTTTACCCAAGAACAACACGCAACTTTTTGAGTGTTGTTCAGAGTGCAACACTGTAGAAAAAAACCAATAAAAAAGGCCAGTTCTATGAACTGGCCTTTTTGCCTGCAACCCTTGTGGTTACTGGGTTTTTATTGGTGGAGCCTAGCGGGATCGAACCGCTGACCTCAACACTGCCAGTGTTGCGCTCTCCCAGCTGAGCTAAGGCCCCAAAATCTGTTGCTGGTAAAACCTTAAACAGGTTTTATTTTCTCTTTATGAACTCAGCTGTAACCCGCTGCACTCAAAGGGCTTAAAAGCCAATGCCCCAAAAGAGGCTGCGCATTTTAGGCACAGCCCCTAAGAGAGTCAAGCCTGTTCTTCGGGATGCTTTTCTCTGTTAGCGCAGACTTGCTGGTATTCTTTATCCCATTTTTTAAGTTGTTTTTTAGAGACCCCTCCAGCGGCTTGTAGAGCATGCCTGATACGGGCCCTCACTAGATCAGGGCCAAGAATAGCCATAGCATCAAATAGCGGTGGGCCTGAAGGAGCGCCTGTGACAGCGACAAATAGCGGGAACAGGAAATCTTTGAGTTTTAGGTCCACAGCCAACGCGATTTGATTCAATTCGTTGTACAGGCCATCACGGGTCCAGTGGCGTAACCCATCGAGTCTCCAGGCACTGTATTGGAGCACTCTGCGGATCATGTCATTCTCCAGCTTCTTATGCTCAAAACTGGCCTCACTGAGGGTGGGCATGCCTGAAAGCATAAAACCGAGCAATGGCGCGATATCAGAGAACTTTTCAACGCGTTCTTTAATCAGCGGAATCATTCGAGACAAATTGTCGCGATTAATGGCCCAATCAGCAACGCGGCTTGCAAATTCACTGTCATCCAAGTCTTCACGAATCCAGCAGCCATTCAGCCAGTCAAGTTTTTCTGTATCAAAAACCGGGCCACCCAAGTGCACATTGTTAATATCAAAATTATCCAGCATTTCTTGAAGGGTGAATTTCTCAGCCTCATTGGGCATTGACCACCCCATCCGCCCCAAATAATTGATCACCGCTTCTGGGAGGTAACCCATTTCACGATAATAATTAATGCTGGTCGGGTTTTTACGCTTGCTAAGCTTGCTCTTGTCCGTATTTCTTAACAGCGGCATATGACACAGCTGGGGCATATCCCAGCCAAAATATTCATAAAGCAACTGATGTTTGGGTGCCGAATTGATCCACTCTTCACCACGAATCACATGGCTAATTTCCATCAAGTGGTCATCGACCACATTGGCCAGGTGGTAAGTGGGCATACCATCTGCTTTAAGAAGTACCTGCATATCAATTTGAGCCCAGGGTATCTCTATTTCGCCCCGTAGCATGTCATTAAATTTACAGCTGCCCTCTTCCGGTACTTTCATCCGGATAACATAAGGTACACCATCGTCGAGCCGCTCCTGCACATCAGCAGGGGAAAGCCCCAAGCTACGACCATCGTATTTGGGGGTTTCACCGCGGGCCATTTGCTCCTTGCGCATATCGTCCAATTCCTTTGGCGTGGCAAAGCAATAGAACGCATGGCCTTTATCCACCAGCTCCGTCACATGCTGGTGGTAAATATCCATTCGTTCACTTTGTCGATAAGGGCCGAACTGACCACCTACATCGGGCCCTTCGGACCAGTCAAGGCCAAGCCAGCGCAGTGAATCAAAAATGGTTTGTTCCGACTCAACCGTGCTGCGAGTCTGGTCAGTATCTTCAATACGAAGGATAAACTCACCACCCAAACTACGGGCAAAACACAAGTTAAACAAAGCAACGTAGGCTGTACCTACATGGGGGTCACCGGTGGGCGAAGGGGCAATACGAGTACGAACTGACATGGATAATTAATTCCGCCAAGCTAAGAAAGTGGGATGGTTATATATCACCAAATAATGGTGGTCATTATACGCGGATCAACACTATTCGACAGGTTTAGACTGGGGCTTGCCAAGGAAATAGCCCTGAGCTGCATCAACACCCAATTCGGCCAATTGTTTCCATTCCAACTCGCTTTCAACACCCTCCAACCACAATTGAACATCACGGCTATGAGCCAGTTGAACCAATGACCTGATGTAGAACTGATTATCGGGATTCTGGTCCAGTTCACGGAGGAAGCTACGGTGAACCTTTATATGGTGAAGCGGTAAGCTACCAAGGTAGCCAAAGGCGGATGATTTCAGACCAAAGCCATCTATGGCAAGTGATGCACTGCATTTTTGAGTGAGGTCAACGAGCTGTCTAGTAGACTGTTCATCGACTTTCTCACCAAATTCAGACACCTCAAATATAAGCTTACTGGCCAACTCTCGCTGTATAACCAGAAAGGATTCGAGCCATGCCATAAAGCTTTTAGTTTGCACGGAAATCTTAGACAAGTTGACGCAAAGTTTACAGGTGAAAACCTGTTCGCGATTGGTTGAGGCCAAGGACTCCAGAATTAACTGGTCAAGTTGTGGCATTAAACCCAACCGTTCAGCAATAGGAAGAACTGCAGCGGCTGTTAACAACTCATCACCATTTAAGAAACGTACAAATACCTTATGGGCCACAATCTCATTATCAGACACACTTAATACAGGTTGGTAATGGGGTACTATTTGGTGCCCCTTAATGGTCTGCTCCAAATAATCTTGCCATTCTTGCAATGTACGGCCCAGAACAGGTACTTCAACATCCTGAACATCAGAGAGTTTCGCCCAGTGATTGGTACCCTGTAATTTGGCTTGCTTTAAAGCAATATCTGCTTCACCGAGCATGTCTCCACCGCTAGTCACCTCAGAATGATAGGTGTACCCCATATGGAAATACAGTGGACACTTATCATGGTGAAGCCAATTAACGCCCTGTACCGCATTAAAAAGGGTTCCAGCGAGCTCCTCACCCTCCTGAGACGTAACATCGGGAAGAAACACAGTAAACTCTTGCCCTTGCCTTCTAGCCACCACCGCCCGCGGATTAGCCAAAACAGCGTTAGTCAGGCATTCACCTATAGCCTTGAGTAAATTATTGCCTTCTCCACGACCGGCAAATTCATTGACTGCAGCAATATCCTGCATGGCAATAATAATTAGTGCCCCGGTATGAGCACCGGCTTCTTTATCATCGACAAAACTACTCAAGCGGTTGTCAAAATCACTCCGGTTTGAAAGCCCCGTCACCGCATCTCGAAAAGACTGCTTCTGTAATTGCCCAATAACGGCCAGCTGGTCATCAAAGACTTCTTTCAAATGATCAGCCATTCGGTTCATGGCTAAGACCACGCGGCCAAGCTCTCTGGTTTTGGGTATTTTGTCCTGTGTAACAAAACGTTTCTCATAAATCTCATTCGCTTGTTGCTCTACCCTTGTTAACGGTGCCAACAACCACTTGAGTGCGAAGAAGGCCAGCAGAGAAACCAGTAAAGTAATACCCGCAAACCACCCAAGCTGGGTCGTTGTCACTTTCCAGAGCTTTGAATACGCCTGCCCTGGATGGCTGATAACAGTTAGCACACCCATTTGAGACCAACCTGAAGATACTTCGGCCCTTCCCTCAGGAGAAGGTAAAGACATCATTGCCACAAACCAGTTAGGGACAGTTTCTATGGAAATAGGAAACTCCCGGTCAATCACAATATTCTGTTCAAGATCAGTAAAGTAAATCCGTTGGTAATAACCGCTATCGGAAACCGCATTAAACATGGTATCCATTGTCGCAATATCTTTGTCCTGCGCCGCCTGTGTCATTGATAGCGCAAGAGACGTAGCGGTATCCTGGGCATGCACTTCCATTTGGTCTTCGACCAAGAGGCGATTGTTATGGAGAGTGAACATTGTGTTACCTGCATAAAGACAGATAAACAAGATAACTACGGCGATAATCAACTGACGGAACAGTGTCACGCGGCCTTTCCTTTTTTATTTATTATCGACGAGTCTAATGCAATCCAGTTCACTTGCCAATTGAGTGCTACATCACACCTATAGCCATTGCCGGATAGCTATCCGCTATAAGGTCTATGGTAAGATCAAATAATAAAAAAACGTATGAAAACTGTCGCAAAAATAGGATTATTTTCAAATGGATTCAATGGGGAGGTCAGCGCTTAAAGCCAGTTTTGCCTGGCTCCCTATCACTATCATCAGCCTGTTCACCGTTGCGATTGCTCAGCATCAAGGGGTCAGTGAAAAAGTAATCTCAAAAATACGTCATAAATATGGCCCCACCGC
>JAGPWA010000075.1 GCA_018066715.1 Porticoccus sp.
GCCGCGCACTTCGGCACTTGGGGAGTGAATACGGAGGTATTCACCAGTGAGGGTGAAGTGGCTGCCGTCAGCATAGTCCAGTGACAGACTGCCATCGTCTTTGTGGAGTTTAATCTTCGTTGGAACCATGAGGGCCGCCACTTACTTTGGATTATAAACTTGAATTATAAGTCTTGGTGACAAGGTTAAAGGATAAACCGAGATAAATCCTCATTCTGAGAAATATCCTTCAGGTGGTCATCTACATAGTCTTGGTTGATATCGATGGTTTCACCTTTGGCGCCGAGGTCGGCGGCTTCAAAGGAAATCTCTTCCAGTAGTCGTTCCATAATTGTGTGAAGACGTCGGGCGCCGATGTTTTCGGTGCGTTCATTCACTTCAAAGGCGATTTCGGCAATCCGCTTAACCCCGTCAGCGTGGAAGGTGACAGCTAGGTTTTCGGTGGCCAACAATTCTCGGTATTGTTCGGTGAGCGAGGCGCTGGGTTCAGTGAGAATCCGTTCAAAATCTTCACTGGTTAGAGATGTCAGCTCTACTCGGATAGGTAGACGGCCCTGCATTTCGGGAATCAGATCTGATGGCTTGGAGAAGTGGAAGGCACCAGAAGCAATAAACAGGATGTGGTCAGTTTTCAACATGCCGTATTTAGTTGTCACAGTGCAGCCTTCGATCAGCGGAAGTAAATCGCGCTGAACACCCTCACGAGACACATCGGTACCGGAGGTTTCACCACGTTTGGCTACTTTGTCAATTTCATCGATAAACACGATACCGTTTTGTTCGGCAGATTCCACGGCACGAACTTTTAGCTCTTCTTCATTCACCAGCTTGGCGGCTTCTTCCTCGCTGATTTGGGCTATGGCTTGGGCTACTGTCATTTTTCGTGTGCTGGTTTTATTTTGCCCCATATTGGAAAACATGCCCTGGAGCTGGTTGGTCATCTCTTCCATGCCGGGAGGGGCCATAATCTCCACCCCTATCGGGGCATCGCTAACATCGACATCTATTTCTTTGTCGTTCAGCTCGCCTTCGCGGAGTTTTTTGCGAAATACCTGACGAGTGGTGGATTCTGTCGGTTCTTCTTCGACACCGCGAGCAGGTGGTAGCAATGCGTCCAGTACCCGCTCTTCGGCAGCATCCATGGCGCGTTGCTGTACCTTGTGCATTTCCTGTTCACGCAATTGCTTGATGGAGGTTTCTACCAAGTCTCGAATAATGGACTCAACATCCTTGCCCACATAGCCGACCTCAGTAAATTTGGTGGCTTCTACTTTGACAAAAGGTGCATTGGCAAGTCGTGCCAGACGGCGGGCAATTTCGGTTTTACCCACACCAGTTGGACCGATCATCAGGATATTTTTGGGGGTTACTTCATTGCGCAGTTCCTGTTCAAGCTGCATGCGACGCCAGCGGTTGCGCAGGGCGATGGCCACAGCACGTTTGGCCGCATCTTGTCCGACGATGTGAGTATCCAGTTCGTGAACAATTTCGCGGGGTGTCATATTGGACATATCAATAAACCTTTCATTTAGGTGTGTCTGAAAGTGTTGTGAGTGGCGCTTCTTTCAGTCATCGAATTTTTTAGTCGTTCTTCAAGTCGTCGAGTGCTTCGATTTAGTACTCAAGTTCCTCGATGGTGCGGTTATGGTTGGTGTAGATGCAGATATCACCGGCTATCTCGAGACCTTTCTCTACGATGGTTTTGGCATCGAGGTCAGTGTTATCTAATAACGCACGTGCGCCAGATTGTGCGAAGGGGCCACCAGAACCAATAGCAATCAGGTCATCTTCGGGCTGAATGACATCACCATTACCGGTGATAATCAGTGAGGCATCTTTGTTGGCGACGGCCAACAGTGCTTCCAGCTTTCTCAGGATGCGGTCTGAGCGCCAGTCTTTGGCCAGCTCTACGGCAGCCCGTGTGAGGTTGCCGCGATGTTCTTCGAGTTTGGCTTCAAAGCGCTCAAATAGGGTGAAGGCATCGGCCGTGCCGCCGGCAAATCCAGCGATAACTTCATCGTTATAAAGACGACGTACTTTTCGGGCATTGCCCTTCATGACGGTGTTGCCGAGAGTCACTTGTCCGTCGCCGCCGATCACAACTTTGCCGTTGCGGCGTACGGAGAGAATAGTCGTGCCACGATATTGTTCCAAGGGGTTCTCCTGTGGGAATTTTCATTAAATGGCTTGGAGGTTAGATGGGGTCGGGGTTCAAGAATTCAATGGTTGTCCCGGACTAATTCGTTTTCATGTCTTAGGGGTTTGATCAAGAATATTAGCCTGAGGTTTTAGTGAGCTTTCTGATAATAAGACAGCGCCATCTACTATTTCGCAAGCCAGAGGTTGTAATGATTTTCCCTGACAGGGACCTGCGATACATAAGCCAGTATTTATTTTAAACAGTGCGCCGTGGCTGGTGCACTGTATATAGCGTTTGTCGTAATCGAGGAACTGATCGGGCATTAGGTCTAGGGGGAGCCCTAGATGAGGGCAGACATTACGGTAGAGATAGACAGCCTGGCCTTGGCGAACAGCGAAGCAGGCTTCACCGTTCAGCTCCAGCGACTTACTGCCGTTGTTAGGCAGTTCATCGAGCATGCAGATGTGTTGGGCGGTCATTTAGACATTCCTGTGTCTCATGACCGAATGACGGAGGCTGTAAGCCATGTTTTACCGCTCTGTTCATAAGCCATATTTATAGCCCACGGCGTAGCCTATCAATACGCTCTTCGAGAGGCGGGTGTGACATAAACAAACGGCTCGCATGTTGTTTCCATCCACTTGAGATACCGAAGGCAGTAAGGGTGTCTGGCATTTGATTGGGCACATGAGCCTGTGTCTCGGCCTGGAGTTTTTGGAGCGCTCCAATCATGGCGCTTCGTCCAGCTAATTGGGCGCCAGCATTGTCGGCACGAAACTCTCGCCAGCGAGAGAACCGCATAACAATCATGGAGGCAAAAATACCCAGTACGATTTGAAGGACTATAACAATGACGAAATAGCCAATACCGCCGCTGCGCTGATTCTTAAACACTACTTTATCGATGACAGAGCCGATAATGCGAGCAAAGAACATCACAAAGGTATTCAGTACCCCTTGTATGAGGGTTAGGGTAATCATATCTCCATTGGCCACATGGCCAATTTCATGAGCCAATACGGCTCGAACTTCTTCCTTGTCAAACCGCTGTAACAGTCCGGCACTGACTGCAACCAGTGCATTGTTTTTGTTCCAGCCAGTGGCAAAGGCATTAGATTGTTGTGCGGGGAAAATACCGACCTCTGGCATATCAATGCCCGCTTTTTTGGCTAAGTCAGCCACCGTTTCCATCAGCCAACGTTCTTCCGGGGTGCTGGGTTTCTCAATAATTTGAGTGCCTGAGCTTCGTTTGGCCATCCATTTCGATATTAGTAGGGATATAAATGAGCCACCAAAGCCGAACAGGGCGCACATGATGAGCAGACCTGTCAGGTTGGTATAAATTCCTTGGGCTGCAAGATACTGTTCTAGTCCAAGTGACTGAAATACAATGGTAAACAGTACCAGTATGGCAATGTTGGTGGCCAGAAATAATCCAATTCGTAACACTCAGTGTCTCCTTAGTTGGGTTTGTCAGACTGATATATCAGTCTGGTACCAGTGGTTAGCTCACTATAAGATGCGATCTGTTTAAAAAAATTCAATGGCAAGGAGAAAACCCGTGTCTAGCGGCGTTGATTCTACCAGAAGTATTCTCTATGCCCTTATAGCCAATGGTGCAATTGCTGTTGCCAAGGGTGTGGCCGCTGTAGTGACCAATTCCGGGGCGATGCTGGCTGAGGCTGTTCATTCCTTGGCTGACACGGCTAATCAATTGTTGCTACTGCTGGGTATGAAGCAGGCAAAAAGACCTCCATCACCGGATTACCCGCTGGGGTATGGTAAGGAAATTTATTTCTGGTCGTTTATTGTGGCGTTGTTGCTATTTTCTGTGGGTGGCGTTTTCTCAGTCTATGAAGGCTGGCATAAACTTCATTCCCCAGAGCCACTGAGGTCACCATGGATCGCCATCGGTGTGTTAGTGTTTGCCGTCGTTGCTGAAGGGTTATCATTGCTTGGTTGTTTGAAAGAAGTTAATAAAGTACGCCATGGGCGAAAATTGTGGCACTGGTTTAGAGAAACCCGGCAGAGTGAACTATTAGTGGTTTTTGGGGAGGATTTGGCGGCATTATTGGGGCTGACATTTGCCTTGGTAGCACTGTCTGCCACAATGGTCACCGGAAACCCGGTATATGATGCTCTTGGAAGTATCATGATTGGCTTACTGTTGATTGTGATCGCTATCCTTTTAGGAAGAGAGGTTAAAGCGCTGTTGGTGGGGCAGGGGGTGGAGCCATTGGTGAAAAAAGCCATGGTGAACTTTCTTCAGCAACAGTCTACAGTGTCGAATGTTTTTAATGTTGTTACTCTGCAAATGGGTGCAGATGTCATGGTCGCGGTTAAGGCAGAAATGACTCCAGCCAGTAGTGACCGGGCTCTGATTGATCAGATTAACCTTGTGGAGTCAGCCTTTCGGTCTGAATTTCCACAGGTGATGTGGCTATTTTTTGAACCAGATGTGGATGATTAGGAGAGGAGCTGTACATGGGTGAAATATGGGTGCAATAAAGGCCATGAGCCTGCAAAAGGTCATGAGGCCGATACAGGGACTTGGACTGCTTGCTGTGGCTTGGTTGTTGTCTTCATGCGCTATGTTTTCTCCCAGCTATCAACAGCCAGAGGTTCTGTTAACTAATATTGAGCCACTATCCCGCAAGGGGCTGGAACAGCGTTTTGCCATTAGTTTAAATATCTTAAATCCGAATAATTCAGAATTAAAAATTTCCGGGCTGTCTTATCACCTCAAACTCCAAGGGCACAAGGTGGTTAGTGGTGTTTCCTCCGGGTTACAACCAATTCCAGCCTTTGGGCAGTCAGCCATAAGACTTGAGGCATCAGCTAACCTCTTCGGTGGGTTCCGGGCTGTAGAAGCACTATTGAATAGTGATAGTGGGCTCGTTGAATTTGAATTGGAAACTCGTATCAGTACCAGTTGGTGGCAGTGGCCTATCACGGTGGTGGAGACCGGCTCTATTGATATCGACCAGTAGTTTTTTCATTGCGGATCATTTAACCGGGGCGGGTAAAGTGCAATCCGGGGCTGTTACTTGATGATCAGAGAGCGAATTGGCCGATGGTTGGCTAGAAAGCTGTCAGAGCCACGTTATGTGAGCCCTGCATCATGTCGACCAGAGCTGCTATCAGCCACTATTCGTCGGGGAGACGTACTCTTAGTCGAGGGCGTCAGCCGGTTTAGTCTTGCGATCAAATACCTCACACAATCTACCTGGTCTCATGCCGCATTGTATGTGGGCGAATTTGAAAGCCAGCCTGACATGTTGGTAGAGGCGGATGTTCAGGAAGGCGTTCGCTTGGTTTCCCTTGATAGCTACACCAAGCTTCATACTCGTATCTGCCGACCAATTGGACTTGATGAGAAAGAAATAGATTCAATCCTGGACTTCGCTATCGATAGGTTAGGGCATCGCTATGATTTGAAAAATATTGTGGATCTGATGCGGTATTTGATACAGACCCCGCCAGTCCCCAACCGTTGGAAACGGCGAATGCTGGCTCTTGGCAGTGGAGACCCTACCCAGGCGATTTGCTCATCGCTGATCGCCCAGTCTTTTCAGTCTGTTAAGTACCCCATTTTGCCGGAAGTGTCAGTGGAGAAATCCATGGATCCTTTATTTCAGGAGACTTACCGAGAAATTCTCCATATCCGACATCACAGCCTTTTTGCACCAAAAGATTTTGATCTGTCGCCTTACTTTGATGTGATCAAGCCCACCCTGGAAGCTGGTTTTGATCCACATCAGATAGATTGGGGTGAGGGATAAGGTAGAAGGACGGCCTGGCGTCATTCCTGACGCCAGCTTATTTTTTAGTTCGTCTCGTTGAGCAACCGCACTTCCCGTTGTGGGAATGGAATAGTAATGCCTGCCACATCCAGAGCATTATAAATTGCGTTATTGGTGGCAAAACGAAGCTCATGGAACTGTTGGGTGGGAATCCAAAAACGGACGCCGAAATTGATACCGCTGTCACCAAAGCTATCGATGCCAATTAGCGGTGTTCGGGCTTCGGCTACACCTTGTTTCTTCAGTACGGCATGTAGTACTTCTATGACTTTTTCTGGGTCGGATCCATAGCTGACGCCAACAATGGTTTCGGCCAGTTTATTGGCAGCAGAGTTATGCAATATTTCACCGACAATATGACGATTGGGGATAGTGATACGTACATCATCCTCATCTTTTAATACTGTGAAGGCCATATGGACTTCGTCCACTAGGCCCGTCTCGCCCTGTACAGTAACAGTGTCACCAATCACAAAGGGTCGAGTGATAATAATATTGAGCCCTGCACCATAGTTTGCCAGTAGCCCCTGAGCAGCCAGCCCAGCACCCAGAGAAATTGCACCAATAGCGGCGACAAATGGGGTGACACTGATACCTAGTTTTCCGAGAGATATAATCGCTACACCAACAATAATGACAATTTTTACAAAGCTGGCGATAAACCGGCTGAGGGTGATATCCAATCCTTTCTTTTCACAAAGTTTTAAAACGCCACGGGCAACGCGGCCGGCCACAATCATGCCAATGAGCAGAACGATAACTGCGCCAAGTAACTGGAAGCTATAATTGACAAAAAATTCGACGATCAAGTCGTAGATTGCCTGAAATTGTTTGATTTCTTCTTGCATAGTAAGCAGCTCCCTGTTTGTGTTTACCCAATTTTGTGTGGGCTGTTTTAACGGGTACAGCATAGCAAAATAATGCTGGTCATATTAAGGTGCTGAAACACCATGGGTTGCGGATTGTTAGAAAAAGAGTCTATGCAAGTAATACCAGCAATGATCAGCGGTAAGACTGAAGAGCATTTGTGCCAATTGAGCATGGATTGTCTACTGCATAAGGTAGTTTTATCACCATTTCTGGCTCTTAAAGAGGCTGCTGCAATGCAGGGGTATGATCTTCAGGTAGCCAGTGCTTTTCGCTCCTTTGAACGACAGTTGATGATTTGGAATACCAAGGCTCGAGGTGAGCGGCTCGTGCTGGACGAGTTTGGCCAGCCTTTGAACCTTGAAAACCTGTGTGAGAAGGACAAGGTTTTTGCCATCTTGCGCTGGTCAGCGTTACCCGGCTGTTCACGGCACCACTGGGGTACTGATATGGATATCTGGGATGCTGCGGCCGTACCCCTGGATTATGTATTGCAGTTGACGCCAGATGAGTACCAACAGGGCGGCCCTTTCCATAGTTTGAGTTGTTGGCTGGATGAGCACGCCGAAGTCTTTGGTTTCGTCAGGCCTTATGCGATAGATAGAGGTGGTGTGGCTCCTGAGCCATGGCACCTGAGTTATTCGTCTGCGGCACAAGCATTTGAAGCTAAATTAGATGCACAATGTATCTATAAAATTTTGGATAATAGTGAGCTGATATTTCGAGATACGATACTGGCTAATCTGGATGAAATTATTTCCAGATTTATTTTTCCAGACGCTTGATCAGTAGGAAGCGAGCAAAGCAATAAGTGAAGAATGAGTAAACAGAAACAGATGAATCAGAAAGATGCGGTCCAGACTAAAGACCCTTTGTGGGAAACCATTCACGGGGAGGTGACCCTGCTCGCACAGCAGGAACCAGTGCTGACCAGCTTTTTTTATGATGCGGTATTGAGTCATAAGTCACTGGAAGAAGCACTTGCCTACAATTTGGCCGCACAAATTGATAATAGCGTGTTATCTGCTCTCACCATCCGTGAGGTATTTGTGGAGGCGTTATCAGCAGAGCCTGCCATTGGTGACAGTATGCGTAAGGATCTCACCGCGTATGTGGAGCGTGATCCCGCCTGTGATCAGTACTGCCTGCCACTGCTTTATTTCAAAGGCTTTCACGCATTGCAGATATATCGTGTGGCTAACTGGTTGTGGCGTAATGGTCGACAGTCTTTGGCGCTTTATTTACAAAATCGGGTGTCAGAAATTTTTGCGGTGGATATACACCCCGGTGCCGAAATAGGTAGCGGCATTATGATTGACCACGCCACAGGGTTGGTGATCGGTGAAACAACAGTGATTGGTGATAACGTGTCTATGTTGCACTCGGTAACATTGGGTGGGACAGGTTCACACGCGGGTGATCGCCATCCAAAAATTCGTTGTGGTGTATTAATTGCGGCTGGGGCAAAAATTCTTGGCAATATTGAAGTGGGAGAGGGTGCCAAAATTGGAGCCGGTAGCCTCGTCCTGGAACCTGTGCCAGCTCATACCACTGTAGCGGGGGTGCCGGCGAAAATAGTAGGTCATCCGACAGAGGCAGAACCTGCCAGAGAGATGGATCAAAGAATTGATGGAGATGGCATTTGAATAACGAACAAACAGGTGTTTTTGGATTACTGAAACGCCGAATAGTGAACGCGTCTAATTATTCTCGCCAAGGGCTGATGTCCTGCTTTAAGCACGAGGAAGCTTTTCGAGTGGAGGTGGTATTTGCGGCAGTGTTGATACCCCTTTCGCTGATAGTGGCGGATACCCCGGTGGAACTGATCTTACTGCTGGGCTCAGTATTGCTGGTGTTGATTGTAGAGCTGTTGAACTCCGCAGTGGAGGCAGTGGTTGATCGGGTTGGAGAAGAGCACCATGAGCTATCTGGTCGCGCCAAAGACCAAGGTTCAGCGGCCGTTATGCTGTCTTTGGGATTGGTGCTAATTACCTGGTTAGTGATTGGGTTTGGTTGAGTTTGCTGAATGTCAGTGTGCCCCACTATTAAGCGTTAGCAATAACGAGAGAATTCTAGAAAAAGCTGTCATTAAATGGCCACAGACCGGTCATAAAATAGTTCTTATCTTCATGTGAGTAGCCCTGCCGAAAAGAAAGGATTTAATGGATGAAGAATATTCTTTTTGTTTGTGTCGAGAACTCCTGCCGTAGCCAGCTGGCAGAAGCCTTTGGACACATTCATAAATCAAATGATGTTGCTGTATACAGTGCAGGATCAAAGCCCTCTGGACAAGTTAATCTGAAAGCCGTGGTAACCATGGCTGAGCTTGAATATGACATGAGAGGGCATCATTCTCAGTCATTAGATGAAATGCCAGCTATTGATTATGATGCAGTCATCACTATGGGTTGTGGCGACAATTGCCCTTGGGTGAAAGGGCGAATTCGGGAGGATTGGGGGTTGCCTGATCCCAAGCACCTGTCCGAGGATGAGTTTCGTGTGATTCGTGATGAAATTGAGAAGCGGGTAATCGACTTGCTTCGTCGGATAGATTGATAATAGGATTGTTGGCACGTAGTAACAAAAGATTAATGGGTTAACTGTTTTATAGCTATATATCCGGTATAACTTATTTAACTATCAATAAGTTAGCTGTCAATGGATGGTGGTGTTATGAGTGAAGAATGTTATGAAGTGATCTTTCGTGGAGATGTGCTTGCAGGGCAATCTGTCATTGAAGTTAAGCAGCGGTTGGCTCAGTTATTTAATGCCGACGCTGCACGCATAGATCAAATGTTTTCTGGCAAGCCAGTGGTAGTTAAGCGTAATCTGGATATGAAGACGGCAGAACGTTATCAGTCCAGCTTGCACAAAGCCGGCGCATTGGTTGATATTCGCCCCATTACTGCCGATGAAGCCATTTCAGAAGAAAAGCCAGTCGATCCATCAAACAGTGACTCTGGGCTTACTCCAGAAATTAAGCCTGAGCAAGATCAACAGCCACAGGAACAAGTGCTTGAAGAGGTTGATTTTGGTGTGTCCCCAGCGGGGTCAGATGTACTTTCCCCAGAGGAGAAGAAAGATTTTACCCCGGTTGATGTGGATACCTCTTCACTAACGATTTCTGAAGCTGGTTCTGATGTATTGGCCGATGAGGATAAGCAAAATTTTGTTCCTCGAGAGGTAGATACATCAAGCTTGTCTCTTGATGATGCCGAGTAATTTTTATATCAGAATGATTTTTTTATTACTTGAATTAGATTCGTATTAAATAGTTATTTAATTGAATATTAGAGTTGTGTGTCCAGCGGTAATTCTGTGCAGTGTTTAATCGGCGGGTAGCAGTGATAGACGACGACAAAAAATTATTCCATGAAGAGATGGGCGATGTAGCACCGTTAAAGAAGACGGCTGATCGTGTTGATCTGAAAAAAACAGTGGAACACATACCGGGGTTGGCAGTGCGCCGTCGTGATGCCCAGCAGGCGTCGCCAAAAAACTGTGATGCGCTGTCTTCTGAAGACCATATCGTTATGGTTAAACCCCGGGATGTGCTCAGTTTCAAGCGTGATGGCGTTCAGCATAGTGTCTTCAAAAACCTTCGTCTTGGAAAGAACTTATCAGATGCTGTGCTCGACTTGCACCGGCTGACTGTGGTGCAAGCTCAGCAGCGAGTCTTTCAATTTATCCAAGACTGCATCAAGCACGATATTCGTTATGCCCTGATCACCCATGGCCGGGGGGAGAATCGAGAAAAACCTGCTTTACTGAAGAGCTGCACGAATAATTGGCTTCAACAGCTAGATAGCGTGCTAGCTTTTCACAGCGCCCAGCCACAGCACGGGGGCACCGGTTCAACCTATGTGCTGTTGCGTAAGAGTGCCGGGAAGAGCTTAGAGAACAGCGAGCGGCGTCAGAAGGGGAAGCATCGGCTGAAGTGAGGTTTTATACCGCTAGCCGGGCCGTAGACCGGATTGAGGTGGTGGCCTTCTGGTTCACGTTGCGCGTGTCGTTAATTAGAGCCCCCTTAATTAAGTATTCTCCTCACTGAGTGAACCCAGTGAAAAACCACTGACTTCCGATACCCGGCCTCTCCACCAAACACCTTTGTTTTCAGGGATGGGAGCGCCATTGGTATTGAAGAATTTCGCATCTTCTATGTGTACATAAATAGGCGGCGACGGTTCTTCTTCCGATGAGTAAATTTCACCATTTTTTGCAAAAGCATTTTTAATCTCATCTTCAACCTCATCACCAGAAAACCCACTGGCAAAGTCAGCACCAAAACCTTCAAAGTAATGCTTTCCTCCTATCAGGTTTCCAGAAACCAAAAAGCCACCGACATTAAGCGTAATGCCAAACTTAAGTTCTCCGGAATTCACCATATTTATAAGGTTCTGAAGGAACCAGTCTTTGTCGTCAATCCGTATTACTGAGGTTATGTCTTTACTTTTATCGTTCATAGGTCTGCTCTCTTTTGATTGTTTTATAATCAAGTTTAGTCATGCAGTTTATTATCATCTTTTTTCATGTTGTATGGGGTGCTCGACGGTGAATTTTACTTAGGTGTTACTGATTCGATAATTGATTTTCCATATCCATTTTAGTAACCAGTAGTCATTGAGTTCTATATATTTATTTCTTTTGGGTATGCCAAATACACCCACTACTAAAAGCCTGCCAACCCCAGGTTGCGCATAGTATGATCGACTAATGCCACGTTAGGTTACCAGCGGTACTCCAGTGATGCCATCTTAACTGCGGTGGATATGAGCGTAATACCGGCGGCTTTATTGATTAAGCTGATCACCCATTGCTTCAGCGCCTGCGTAGCCAATCGGTTCCCCAAGTGGCTATAAACACTGTAGATCAATAGGTCGGCAAGAAAACAAGAAGCGCCCATGACCAGTATTTGAAAAAGGATGGGTTTACCGGGGTCGATGAATTGAGGGAGTAATGCAGAGAAGTACAACAATGCCTTTGAGTTTGCCAGTTGAATAACAAGGCCTTGAGAAAACAGTTTGGGTGCGCCTACTTGTGCCTGTTGGCGATTAATTTTGATGGCGCCAGATTTGCTGAGAAGAGCACCAACCCCAAGGTATAACAAATACACAACACCCATCCATTTGACGACGGAAAACATCAGGTTAGAAGCAATAATCAGTGATGCGATGCCTGTCGCCGATAGAGCAAAGAAAATAACATCTGCAGTTGCGACACCCAGAACACCAAAAAATGCTCTACTAGATGTATTTGTCGCTCCTTGAGAGGCCACTGTTATTGCCGCGGGCCCTGGGGTCAGGATAAGTATTACCGTGGTGGTGAGGAAGATAAGGTAAAGGCTGATACCCAATTTTAATCTCCGCTTTTAACGCCAACCTTGAACTACCCACCTGAAAATAGAGCCCCAAAGGGGCGCAGCAAACTATGGGTCGACTACAAGGTATCGTTAGATTTTTTTGTCTAGTTTTTCAAATAGCTTCATCCCAACGATCATTGCTACAACGAAAATGACAACGTTGGGATTTAAAGTAGCTGCACTGACAATAGCAGGGCCCGGGCACAGGCCACCTAAGCCCCATCCCATGCCAAAAAGTATTGCGCCAATAACTAAGCGAGCATCAATAACTCGTTTGGTCGGCACTGAAAATGACGATTCGAATAGCGGTTTACTACGAAAAAAAACCAGTTTGTAGCCAATGCCAGTCACCAGAAAAGCCCCGGCCATAACGAACACAAGGGTTGGGTCCCAGTTTCCCGATACATCCAAGAAGCCTTTAACACGCTTGGGGTTAACCATTTCAGAGATAATAAGCCCTGTCCCGAATATTGCTCCGGCGACAAAGGCTGATAGTGTACGTTTCATTTAATTACCCCTACAGAAATTGACGAAAGGCAACAACTGCG
>JAGPWA010000082.1 GCA_018066715.1 Porticoccus sp.
CAAGACCACACTGAATCACGCCAAAGAATTACTTCAGCTCGCCAGTTAGGTTCAATTTAATAAATTTCGATCAAGCCCCAACACTTATGATTGATTTGGATCAACTCTGAGAGTTACCAAAGCCTCTACATTTATGCGTTCAAATATTTAATTCGGTGCTGACACAGGCGCCGGTGAGACGCTGAAAAGATAATAAGAGAGAGGCACTCAATATGGATTCTGAAGATACAGCCACCTTGGGAAAACTTGGCCTACTGGTTCTTGCGGGCTTTGGTCTTATGTGCGGACTGATCGTGATTTCTAACATTATATAGGTGAGTTTTGGGCCACCCACTAGACGATTTTTGGTTCGCTCTTTAACTGATCAAGCACCAAATGGCCCTGCCTCCACTAAGAAGCAGGGTTAGTTTATGTGGCGGTACAAATAGTTTTTTCGCCCTCCATCACAGACAACCAAACTATCACCAAGCCTACCGCAGTGTTCTCGCACTAATGGCACACTACTAGGAAGAGTTTCGCTCACTGCAATATTCTGTTTGTCCTGCTTCAGGAACCGGAACATGGTTTCAAAGCGCTGGCTAAAATCTATCCCTTTTGTCGTCACATCGTGAAAAAGAAAGTCAAACTTGGCATAGGAAAAGGTCGACCCACCCAGCCCGATTTCCAGCATTTTCCCAATATATTGTCGGTAGGCTCGTGTGAGATATTGACTAAGTGCCTGCTGATCACTGAGCAATCCCATATAATCAGGTATCTCCATCTTATTGGTACTAGCTAGCGCGCCTTGTGCTAGCTTACTGTTCGCCTGATTGCCAACCAAGTGATAGCTGTCACCATCACACTGAATGTTTTTTGCATAAAATAAACATTGCCTCAACGCCACCCCACCATCTACTTCTCGATTGACGAGCATAGTTTGTGTCTGAGTTATTTTAGGTGCCGCTTCTCTACTGGGTGCTACCTCTCTTTTTGGCAGTACAACCTCAACACCCACCTTGGCAGCAGGACGCTTTAACAACATAGCCTGTGTCAATTCATTATTGCGCTGAAAATCAAGAAATGAGGGAAGCCGGCGGCCCTGCCCCATAGCCTTGATCTCACAATAGAGCTGCTCGTAATAGTTTTCTGCTAGCAATAAACAAAAGTTCCCCGCATTAACCGTCAACGGCGACATGAGCAACAGCCACAAAACACCCGCTGAAATACCACTTAACCTCATATTCCCTACCCATTTGTAGCTACTGAAAGAACCCGTTTTTTTACACACCCTGACTCCGCCCTCAACTGACTCTACCGATTCTCACCCTAACGCCACCGACCAAATGTTTACGCTGCCGCCACAACATCATAGACTGTCAGCCAACATCCGGAGCAAGGCGCTTAAAATCAGCAGGTTATGTCACAAATAATGGTCCGCCTACTGCCACCCTTCTTTTGCCTGATGCTGGCAGGGTTTGTTACTTGGCATGCGCCTTCATTGGAAAGTGATCAACTATCCATGTTGAGCCAACTCCCCTACATTTTTTGTGGGCTGGCTGCGTTTGTTGCCATTTTGGCCAATCACTCTCGGGATTTGGGTGCAGCACTTATTATGCTCACCTGCTATTGGCTGATCCGCCAATATCTACAAGCCCCTCTAGACACCGAGCCGGCAGGCCAGGCCTACGGCCTGATATCTCTCTGCCTCCCCTTACTTCTTGGGATACTGATTGTCTTACCCAATACCGGCTGGCGACACCTAGGATTCTTAGTCCTTATCTCTTTTATTTCAATTTTTGCTCTCATTATTACCAGCCTATTTCAGTGGCAACCACTTTGGTTCTCGACACTATCCCCCGAGTTACAGGAAAGCACTTTTCTAGGTTTGAAAATTTCTTCTACCGCCAGCCTGTTATTTATTGTCACCTTTATTATTGGCTTAACTCTACCCATACTGAAGAATCAGCAGCTAGACACTAATCTTCCAGGCTGCATTATTTTCAGTTTTATCACTCTGGCTTGGTTCCAGATACCTCATATTTCAGCAACCATATTTTCCGCCACTGGCCTGCTACTGATCATCAATCAAACTCATAGCCTGCTTAATATGGTGTACCGCGATGAACTCACACAAATACCTAACCGGCGGGCACTATTGAGAGATGTACGCAATGCCGGCAACACCTATGCCCTTGCAATGGTGGACGTGGATCATTTCAAAAACATTAATGACCAATATGGTCATGATCTAGGTGATCAGGTTCTAAAATCCATAGCCGCAAAACTCTGCCAAGTTACCGGTGGCGGTCGGGCCTACCGCTTTGGTGGTGAGGAGTTCTGTCTGTTATTCAAAGGGAAAACTGCTGACAAGGTGGCAGATAATCTGGAGGAACTCCGCAAAATTATTGCAGAGTACGATATGACGGCTCGAGACAAAGAATCCCGCCCCTGGCTACAGAATACCGGTGAAAAGAAGCGTGGCGCATCACGAAGCAAGGGTGACATTCGGGCCACAGTCAGCATGGGTTTATCGGATTCCAACGACAGCCTAGACTTTGATGTTGTCTTAAAATCAGCAGACCGCGCCATGTATCGAGCCAAGGAGGGTGGGCGAAATCAAATTCGACGGTCACGCTCCCACAGGTAATAGGCCTCAAGTCTCGAGTGAAACACTGAATAAGCGCCATACTAATATTGGAAATATTGATTATTTTCTGGGTTTCACATACAGCACTAAATTGTGGCCGATAATATCAACGCCATGGTCTGCGGCAATTTTCTGCTGCAACTCCTCAATTTCTGCACAGTGAAACTCTATCACCTGGCCATCATCCACATTGACCATATGATCATGGTGGTCCCCACGATCAACTTCGTACACGGCAGGGCCATTATCAAAATTATGGCGAATTATCAGCCCAGCGCCCTCAAATTGTGTCAGCACACGGTAAACCGTGGCAATACCCACATCTTCACCGGTCTCTATCAGCTTGCGATAAACATCCTCTGCACTCATATGGCGACCAGAGGACTCTTCCAGAATATGCAAAATCTTTAATCTAGGCGCGGTGACTTTAAGCCCAGCCTTGCGTAATTCTATGTTTTCCTCATTCATTGCCTGATGGCCTCTTCTATCCACTGGATGGATTGGGTATTATCGCCGTTCGAAGATATGACTGGAACCCCTAATGCACTTTACTGCACGAACGACTTGCTGTTTTGCCTTGGCTCTCGCCCTTTCAGGATGCTCTGATTTTTCTATGCCAAGCTTCAGCATGCCAACACTTCCAGGCATTCATAAGTTTGATGTTCAACAGGGTAACGTAATCACTCAGGATATGGTTGATCAACTGAAGCCAGGAATGACCAAGTCACAGGTGCGCTTTATTATGGGCACACCACTCATCGCAGACACCTTCAACCAGAATCGCTGGGATTATTACTATAGCCTAGACCCTAAAAAAGGCGAAGAGGTTCGCGAACGTGTGGCCATCTTCTTCGATAACGACCAATTAGCCGGGTTTAAAGGCGACTATCTACCGAGCGCCAGTACTCCCGAGCAGTCTACTGATCCCGAGTAATCTACTGATATTGGCTATCTACTCGAGTTATTCTTAAGCTTACTGGCGCGCTTTCTCAGCGCGGCGCTTACGCACTTCTTTCGGATCAACAATCAAAGGGCGGTAGATTTCTACCCTGTCCTTCATCTCTAGCACATGCTCTTTAGGCAGCTTTAACCCTTTGGTACCCAAGGCTTGCCCAAATATACCCATCTTGGCCGTCTCCAAATCAATGTCTGGAAACTGCCCAACAATGCCCGATTGCTGTACCGCCTCAAATGCAGTTGTACCTTGCGGGACTTCTAGTTCAATCAATTGTTGTCGGTGCGGCAATGCATAAGCCACTTCGACAGTTATAAGCTCAGCATCCGTCATCAGCCATAAACCTCTTGCGCCCTCTGCGCCAGAGCATCTACCAGATTATTGGCTACCGAAGTAAACAAGCTGGATGACGCAATACCGACAGAGAGGCTATTAAATTCAAATTCCAGATCCAACATCACCTTACAAGCTGAATCAGTCAGTGCCATAAAGCTCCATCCGCCCGATAACCTCTTGAACGGCCCCTGCTGGAGATTCATATCAATTCGCTCGGGTTCCTTAAGGGTGTTACAGGTTGTAAAGCTGTGGCCAATACCACCTTTTTTCAAGTCCAACCTAGCGACCATCGAGTGTTCGTTCTGCTCAAGAATTTCTGCACCCACACAATTATCCATGTACAACGGATAACTGGCCACATCATTGACCAGGTCGAACATTTGTTGCACCGAGTACATGACCAGCGCACTGCGTTTAATCGTTGTCAGCATCACCAGAACGTCTTGTAGAGACCTAAAACAAACACCACCAGTACTAACAGTGGCGAAACAAAGCGCAACACCCAGCGCCAAGAAAAGAATACCCGGTTAGACTCATCATCTAACTCTTCCCGTACTGTATCAGGCTTCATTATCCAGCCAACGAAGATAGCAATAAATAATCCGGTCAATGGCAGCATCACGCTAGAGGTGAGAAAGTCCATAAACTCAAAGAATGTAAACCCGGCTACCCGCGTATCAGCCCACTCATTAAATGACAACACACTGCCCAGACCAACGACCCAAGCCATCAAGCCCAGCGACAGATTGGCTGTAATTCGGTTAAACCCCTTAGACTCGACTAGATAGGCCACCGCCGGCTCAATCAGAGAAATGGCTGAACTCCAGGCTGCCAGCGTCACCAATACAAAGAAGAAACTGCCAAACAACAAGCCGCCTGTCATGTTACCAAAGGCTACAGGTAAACTGACAAACATCAGGCCTGGGCCGGCACCCGGCTCTATGGCTGGATTGGCGAAGACAATAGGGAAAATAGCCAGTCCGGCGACCAATGCCACCGCTGTGTCGATAAACCCAACCGCTAATACCGTACGGCCAATCCGTGCATGCTCAGGCATATAGGCGCCGTAGGCCATAATCGCACCCATCCCCAAACTGAGAGTAAAGAACGCGTGCCCCAGTGCTTCCAGCACACCTTCCCAGGTCAATGCTTGGTAGTTAAAGCTGAATAGAAAGTTAAGCCCTCGCTCGAAATCACCATGCTTATAGCTGAATACCAGCAGTATCATCAACAAGACAAACAACATCGGCATTAATATTCGGACGGCCACACCAAGCCCTTTGGTAACGCCACCAATCACTATCGCCATGGTGAGCAACAAAAAAATAGTTTGCCAGTAAATCAGGGTGTTTTTATCCGCCAAAAGATTTCCAAAAATAGCCCCTGCCTGTTCAGCACTGGCTCCCTGAAATGCACCAGAAGCCATTTGACCGACATAGTGGAGCGCCCAACCAGCAATCACCGCGTAGTAGGAGAGAATCATTAACCCCGCGGTTACCCCAAGCCAACCGATGGCATTCCAGGCACCGTGTAACCCTGCTTCCTCCGTTAAATAGCGCATGGTATTGATGGGACTCTGGCGACCTCTACGCCCCAACATAACCTCTGCGACCATGATGGGGATTCCCACCAATAAGATGCAGACTAAATACACTAAAACAAAGGCGCCTCCGCCATTTTCACCAACAATATAGGGAAACTTCCAGATATTACCCAACCCCACCGCAGAACCAGTGGCGGCCATAACAAAGGTCCAACGGCTAGCCCAAGCACCATGCACGCCTCTTTTCGTACCAGATGTTGTTGTACCAGACTGATCCTGCTCTGCCATTTAACCTGCTCTGTATCAACTTGCCCGAATTGTACCGGCAATCAGTGCTGTGAAAAACCAGCATCATCCCAATCTTTGCTTTCCCGAAAGAGGCGGTGCAACAAAATCATAGGCGCACCGGCAACCAATGCCTATAATCCACGTCATGGCTAAGAAACCGAAAAATACCCAGAAAAGTACAACGATTGCTCTCAATAAAAGAGCGAAGCACGACTATCACCTGGAAGATAAGTTTGAAGCGGGCATTGCTTTACTTGGCTGGGAAGTCAAGAGTCTGCGAGCAGGTAAAGTACAGCTAACGGATTCCTATGTTTTGCTAAAAGACGGCGAGGCATTTCTACTGGGTGTTCATATTTCACCACTGAATACGGCCTCAACCCATTTTGTCACCGACCCGACTAGAACCCGCAAATTACTGTTAAACCACAAAGAACTGAGCAAATTATCCCAAAGTGTTCATCAAAAAGGACATACCTGTGTTGCCACGGCTCTTTACTGGAAGGGACATTTGGCCAAATGCGAAATTGCACTGGCAAAAGGGAAACAGGACTATGACAAACGAGAGGCTTCAAAGGATCAAGACTGGGAACGACAAAAACAGCGTCTGAAACGCCATGCCAGCTGACATACGCCGCACTGCCATCAAAGTAGCTCTCATCGTGGGCACTCTACTTGCCCTGATTAATTACGGTGACAAGGTACTAATGAGCACCATGAACACGACAGACTGGCTGAAGTTAGCGCTCACTTACTTAGTTCCCTATGGCGTATCTTGGTACAGTGCTGCTCGTCTGCAAAAAATCACAATTAACTGAACGCCATCTTAAGAAAAGGTCTAATGGCCGGCCTATGCTGTGTTAGAATCTTCGACGAGGTTTTACCTTGTAGGGTGTGAGATTTTCTCAACACAGTATAAGGCTACCAAACCTAGTTCAGGGGGCGTTTTGGATTCGACGCCGGTTACAAAACCCTGGGTGCATGCCGAGATGGTGACCAATCTCGTTAATCCAAAGTCGCAAACTATTAGTTGCCAACGACGACAACTACGCACTCGCCGCCTAAGAAACGGTAGATTGCCATCTGACTGGAGCCGTGCTTGTGCGTCCAGCGCTTCATCTACCTTAGGGTAGCGGCGAAGCATTCAGGTGTCATACTCGCAAGATCGTGATGAAGCTCGTCCGGGGCGGATTCACTAAAAACTCACCGGAATCGCGGTTTACGCGCCCTGCCAGCCGGGCTGTAAAACGTTAAATATAATAGACTGAACTAAGCATGTAGAGCCTTCGGCAGCGGACTGACGGACGCGGGTTCAATTCCCGCCGCCTCCACCAATTCGTTGAAATATTCTTTATTTTTCAACATATCACCAAGTGCACGGGGAACCAGAAATGGGGACTCGTACATTTTGGTCATACATTCTCGTACGTTGCCTTTAACTTAATACTCCGAAAAAACCTGTATTGAATACTGTAGGTGGCGAGTCACTACCGGGCGGAAACTATGACTCTTAAGAAAATACCCCCTCAAAAAAATTCGAAAACAAAAAAAACCACAGGTTTTTCCGTATTTTCGATTTCTCGGGTATTAAAGACTGTAGTTTTTGTTACAGGATGGACATTTCACTTCAGATAGGAAGATGAGCGTAATAATGGTTTATGGGGACTTTAGGAGTTGCTCTAGGAATTAGAATCTAAGTTTAATTTTTGTCTCGATATAAAGGGAAGTATAGTAAAAGGGATTCACAATCCAAGACCTTACCCTGTTTTTCAATTGATGCTACTACCGGAAAAATCTTGGGCACAAAATTTCTCATGCGCCAAGTTTTGAAAGTGTGCCAAGGCCTCATCGAATACAATCTTTTCTTCATCGTCGGCGTAGGACATCGCATCAACAAACTGCTCATATTCCTGACGGTAGAGAGCGTCTTCCTGAATAGCTGTAACCGTCTTCACAGCCGCCTCTCCAAGCGGCAATAGAACCTGACGGTTGGGCCTTTCCTGATCCTGGGCGAATGACTCTAGAGCCGTTGCAACAAAAAGCTGGTCATTTTCGGCTATGACACCCTGCAAAGCGCAAAGATCGTGAAGGTGTCGAAGCATGGCCGGGTCGTCCTTTGCATCTTCCCTGTTCCGCTTCAGGACGCGCCAGACAAGACTACTGAATTTATCAGCAGCTATTTCAAGCGGCGAAAGACACAAGAAGCCCGCTTCTGGTTGTTCATTCTTGTACTCGGCGACGAAAGAAGTTATTTCCCGATACTCCTCTTCAAGGCGAGGCTGCGTAAAGCTAAACTCAATCTGTAAATCTGGCCTTATACCATTCGGCGCATCAAAGAGTTTCGGATAAGTAAGCTGTATCTTGAAGCCTAGCCCATCCACCTTTACATCGTCATCATCAAATGAAATGTCGTCTATCTGTCTTAACGCCTCAATGAGGCTTAACCGAAAGGCACTTTTTTTCTTCTTTAGCTGATTTTTCGTCTTCGCTTCATGGAAACGCACCCTAAAATCCAAATCTTCGGAAAACCGCTTGAGAAGACCACGGCCTTTAGAAAGACTCGTACCGCCGGTAAAGATGGTTGTTATACCTTCATGGGAATGCCCTGAAAGGGCCTTAAGCACCCTGACGGCGTGCCAGTCCTTTTCAATAAAAGCGGAGTCTATGCCCCGTTCTCTTGAGAGATATTCTACAACTTCCCTATCCAGCGACATGCTCTAATTTCACCGACTGTCCGTTATAGCTCATTTTGCGTGATACACGCCCTTTTACACCGACCACCCGCCCCGTGGGAACCTGGGTCGTCAGGCCACTGTTATAACGCTGTTTGGCCGACGACGGGACGACTATAACCCCTAACTTATTCAAAGCTTCTTCGGCCAAACTTGGCAAAGCTTTCTTCGGCAAAATCTTGCCCGAATAAGGAGACCTTTCGGCCTTGGCATATAATCCGTAACCGAACCTGATAAGCTGGCCATCTCCGATAAGCTGGCGCAAGGCTCGACCGACCTGATCCCTACCCGACAGATCAAGAAAATCCTGCGGCGTAAAGACAGCCACCTTACTCCGACTCAAGCGGTATTTTATCCTGCTTTTCAGCGTATTCAGTGCCACGTACAACTCCATTCAAAAATACGACATTAACACTATACAAATATACGACATTAATAGACAGTTATCTAGCAAATAGTTCTATATATTTCATAAAGTTATTATATATTTATATATTTCACGAAGTAATATTATTTACTATTCGCGAAAAGTGTTGGTTCAAGTTATCTCCTAGCCACTTAATAGCCATTTCTGGCTATTAAGACTCATCATTAGACCCAGATTCAATCCCTAACTGGGGAGCCTAACCTAACCCATCATCTACCTACGCATGAAGGCCAGCCCTTTCCATGCCCCAATCTAACTCATACATTTCTAGTACATTCTGCTCGTACAATGTATGACCAACATCCAAACCCGTATTTTAAATTAATCGCTTAAAAACAATGGGTTAAGAGTTTACAATTACTGACAATGTAGGTGTAAACGTTTCCCGCCGCCTCCACCAATTCGTTGAAATATCCTTCATTTTTCAACATATTACCAAGTGCACGGGGAACCAGAAATGGGGACTCGTACATTTTGGTCATACATTCTCATACCTATGGCAGGTACTACTTCCAAGACAAAAGTGGTATTTTCTACTTCAGGGTAGTAACGCCAACATTCCTTCGTGACCGCTTCCCCTATCTACAAAAAAAGCTCCGCAGGTCATTGCACACTGCCAGTATAATCAGTTTTTTATTCGATCGAACAGAGTGGTCTTAAAAGGGAAATTGGTATGACATTTTATCCATTGAATGTTGTTGAATACGTTCCTGAAACGACCGATTCAGCTTCATTTGTATTCGAAATTCCGGAAGATTTACGCGCTACGTTTGACTATAAAGCGGGACAATTCCTGAACTTCCAAATTCCTTGGAAAGACTTCTTTATTGAACGTTGTTACTCCATTTCAAGCTCACCCATTACAGACGCCAGAATGCAAGTAACGATAAAACGGGTAGCGGATGGGCGCGCATCCAATTGGTTTAATGATGAGGTACGCAAAGGCTCAAAAGTCATGGTAGCGGCCCCATCTGGTCGTTTTGTGCTCAAAGAGCAGCATGATAATGCTCTCATTTTCTTTGCGGGCGGTAGCGGAATAACCCCCATACTGTCACTGATACAAACAGCGCTACTGACCACTGACCGTCCCGTTCAATTGATCTATGCTAACCGCGATGCTGACAGTATTATTTTTAAACAAACACTCGATGGGCTAGCGTCCGAACACAGCAACCAATTGAGCTGCCACCATCATTTAGATAGCGATGGTGAATTTCTTACTCAGCAAAAAATCGAAGACTTAGTTGCCCAAAGGTGGGATGCCGACTTTTATATCTGCGGCCCCGGTCCGTTTATGGATACGGTGGAAGCAGCATTGGCTGATCACAACGTAGACGACGAGAGAACGTTCATTGAGCGTTTCGTTTCGTCCATTGACCCTGATCGTACCGAGGCGCAAACACAGATGGAGGAAGAGCCTGACATTGGTGATGTTAAATTAAAGGTTACCGCAGACGGCAAAGACTTTGATGTTGAATACCTCAGTGGAAAATCGCTACTCGAATCTGTTCTTGCTGATAAAAGTATTGAGGCAGATATACCATTTTCTTGTCAGGAGGGGCATTGTGGCTCCTGCATGTCGATTCTCAAACAGGGCGATGTGAAGATGCGAGCCAATCGTGCTTTATCGAAACGAGACTTAGCCAAAGGCTATGTATTAGCTTGCCAGTCGGTACCCATGAGTAACAAAATCTGGATAGATTTCGATGTGTAAATCAGCATTAACACCAGAACTTAAACCAAACTGATCTCATCACCTTCTTTAATCACACCCTCAACCAACACAGCACCATAAACCCCGGCATAACCTTCGTGTGCAAGGGTGACATGCTTGAGAATTTTGGGCGTACTATCTCCCGTATCAGGGTCAAGTGTAATCATCTTGCAGCGCGGATCGCGCTCAAGGAAGGTGATTTCACAACGCTCGCCAATTTTAAGGCGCTTACCGATCAAGGTATTTTCGTAATACCCCTCTCCGCTGGCCCAATTGATCAGAGCGTTAGGCCTGAAGCGGCGGTAGTCAATATTCATGTCGAGCTCAGAGCTCAATTGATCGCAGGTTTGCTGTGAAATTAACGACAACGGGCGGCAATCCACTTGGCTCTTTTGAGCAGAAAAATGGGCTCTCAAGCCAACCTCGAAACGCTTACTCATGTGCTCGTTAAAGGTCGACGAGGCAATATCGAACACTTGCCCCTCTGGAGACTCTACATCTACAGCAAATTGGTCTGGCTCAGGGTAAAGGGGATGAATACCGGGTGCGATACCTTCAAATTCTGCCAAGTCACCAGGCACACGGTTGTTATCAGATTTAAAGCGCGGACGATAAAGCATGAAGTCTTCATCATCGCGAGCGGTAAACCAAGGAAAACCTTTTTCACCAGCTGCATTGATGACGCCGTAGACTCTGTCGCCCATCACGCCACCAAAGCCCGTGAAGACCTCGCTTATCTCTTCGCCTTGCATGCCTTTCACAGGATATCGCCATATTTTTTCTACTTTGCCAAGCACCGCCATCTCTGTTCTCCTGTCGTATCGGTTAATCAAAAACAACTGAACCACCTAAACAATTCAGTTGCAGACGACCTTACAAGGGTTGATTCAAGCAGGCTTTCAACGAGCCAAGCGCTGTATAGTTTCAAAGATATGCCCTATTAACAAGTGCATAACCACCGGCCTACAACTTAAGATCTTTCAAGAACTATAGGACAACATGGGGCATCCTACGCGGTGACGCGCCCAATCTAGAAGTTTTTGGCGATGCTCTTCCATGCTGAAGGGCCGAAAAGCTTGTATATAGCAGGTTTATTCACTGATTCAAGACACAAGCTTGGCTGCCACTATTGATCGATAAACAATCAATACGACTCTTTTTTTGTGCATTTTTTGCGACCATTTCTTACAATAAAGTTACCATTTGCTGCTATATTGCTTAGATACACGGAAAATAAAAGGGGTATAGGGTTATGAAGCGGATCTTTGATAGCACTTCTCGTGCATTACTGGCAACACTGATGACTGCGTTGTTAGTAATACCGTCGGTAAGTGTTGCAAAAAATCTTGTTGAAGAGCCTAGCACAGGAGAAATGGTTCTTGATGCTGTGGTAGCGCGCCCCATACTGTTGGTGGCAACGGTTGCAGGGACTGCTATATATCTGGTCACTTTGCCATTTTCACTAGCGGGCGGTAATGCAGGTGACGCAGGCGAAGCACTGGTTGTTGGGCCGGCGAGAAGTACGTTTGTTCGCTGTCTTGGCTGTCGCACTTCAGGCCGTCAGGAATAGGGCTCTAAATCAGTGTCCTAAGCTGGCGAGCCCATGCCTCAGGTTTACCTCTAAAGCGTTTTTATACCGTGTCTGGTACCGCATAAGGTCAACGTAACCGCTGCACCGGTGTTTGAGGGGTTAGCCAGTCAGAAGTTGGTCGGGGGAAAAGTCTATGGCTTTCTTCGTGTAGGCCGCAGCTCTAGTTTTTATTTCACTCAGCCTAGACGTTTAGAGGTGGCTGGAAAACCACCTGAAGCTTCAGTACGGCTTACTAACTACCGACAGAATTATGATCGATGGAGCCGACAGAGTCTTGAAGTGGCCCCAGCGGATTTTTGCGGATTTCGTGTTCATCAATAAGTGGTATGCCACTCCAGATTTTGTACACCACCATATTATGATCAATAACAATCAGAGCATTAAAACTCCATCCCGTTTCAATCCTGTTTCGCTTAAATTTCAATAGGTCCAAAAATACATTGCCTACTCGCACGCGTTTATTGACGCCGGGCGAAGCTTCATATGCGAGGCAAGCCTCACGAGCCGCCAAACATGCGCGCACACTTGGCGGTAAATCTTCCGGTCTGACTGAATTACCTGGATTAAATATTTTAATAACATCCAGATAAGACAAAATTCTCACATTTGGCGTGCTATAGGGATCAAACCCAAGCGCCTTTAAATCAGCGGTGACTGTCTCGAATGGAACAATACTGTCATATGATGCTTTCGCCTCCTCAAAAGTATCCCACTGGGACTCTGTTGTAGCCTCGCCCTTTGGCAAGCTGCTGCTGCACGACGCTAACATCATTACCACCAGAGGAAGAAGGCACCAACTCAGCCCAAAAAACACATTATTTTTCTTCATTACAGCCAACTTACCTATTTGAACTTCTTAAATCATTATATTAAGGATAGTCTAAACGAAAATGCTTCCGTCACTGGTGTACCAATACACATAAAATAGCTTTTTATAACGATATCTCATATCAAAAAAATAATCTGACTTTTGAAACTACCGAACGACTAAATACAACCCACGGCCATTGCGGTTTATCTGCAGTAACACCGATTGGTTGCTGTGAGATAAGGCTTCCCTAAAGCTCTTAATATCGCGCACCCGCTGACGGTTTGCACCCACAATAATATCCCCAGGTCGCAAGCCACTGTAGGCTGCAGCAGAGTTAGGTGACAAACCCGCGACCACTACACCCTCTCCATCAGGGTTATTCTCAAACTGCGCACCGTCCAACAGTCCGTGAAGCTCATTATTAATAGAAGCAAGTTGCTGTGGTTCGCCCACTTCTACATTGACCTTTTTAGTTTTACCTTCCCGTATCAATGAGAGCCTAACCTTATCTCCAATTTCCTTAATACCAATCTGACTGCGCAGCTGACCTGTAGAGGTCGTCTTATTCCCATCAACGGCAACAATAATATCACCCGGTTGAAGCTTCGCCTTCTCGGCTGAAGAGTCTTCACTGACACCGGTCACCAGCACACCTTGCTGACCGTTTTTCAGATTAAATGCCTCTCTCAGTTCGGGGGATATATCCTGTATCCCAATACCCAATTGTCCACGGCGCACCTCTCCATGAGCAATGATTTGCTTCATGCTGGCCTTAGCCATATTCACTGGGATTGCAAAGCCAATCCCCACATTGCCTCCAGCAGGTGCAAGAATAGCCGTGTTGATACCAATCAGCTCGCCACGCAGGTTAACCAAAGCACCACCGGAATTACCGGGGTTGATAGAGGCGTCCGTCTGGATAAAGTTTTCATAGCCCTCTATACCCAACCCTGTTCGCCCTAAAGCACTCACCACACCGGTGGTCACTGTCTGGCCCAGGCCAAAAGGGCTGCCAATGGCAACGACAAAGTCACCCACTTCCAACCCGCTTGAATTACCCAAGGGTACTTCAGCCAGGTCCTTGGCATCAATCTGAAGAATAGCAATATCCAGCTCTGGGTCAGAACCTTTCACCTCGGCAGTAAAAGAACGTCCATCTGCTAGTGAAATCTGCACTTCATCTGCACCATCAATCACATGAGAATTGGTCATCACGATGCCATTAATGGCATCGACAATAACTCCAGACCCGGCACTTTGCTGACGTTTTTTTGGTGCCTGCTTGGGTATCTGTTGTTGATCGGGGACATTAAAAAAACGTCTAAAGAACGGATCATTCAGCAGTGGATTTTGAGCTTGTCGTGTAGAAAAAGTGGCAATATTGACGACGGCTGGATTGACCTGCTTCAACATGGGGGACAGTGACGGCAGCTTATTGCCTTCTCCATCTGACAGGGGTAATGCGGCCTGCGCTACCACGGTAAAACAACACATGGAAACCACAAACAACCATTGACGAATTTGCTGCATAGAACTACTCCTGATTATTACTGATTTATCACACCACTTGTTTGGGACTAGCCTGAATCAGCGCCAAAATTCAGAGACGAACCTATTTATTACCACCAATTTTTCCAGCACTTTATGCCCCAGTGTCACTGAGACATGGGTCTCCTAAAAAAATTCCAAAACATCGTGTATAAACTAATTTCTGACAACCATCTAAAAAAATGGTGGGGTTTGTTTTTTACTGGCTCGCTGCACGCACAAAAATCAAGTGGTGTAATCTAGCGAACCACTAACACCGAAATAGGCGCAAAGAGAGATACCTGATGACTTAACGTACCCAGCCCTTGCTCTCCTTTGTTAAAGGTTCGTGATGTCATCACGATCAAATCAATATTCTTTTCTTGAGAAAATTTTATAATTTCCTGCGCTCTTTTACCAACGAGAATAGTTATCTCAATAGGGACGCCAACAAAGTCCGTTTTAAACCGATGCTGCCAATCACTCAACTTCTGATTAGCCTTTTCCGCTAACTTCAAATAGAAATCTTCTATCTCCTCATCAGCATCATCGCCCACTTTTTCAACGACATGTAACAACTGAACACTGCCATGATTTTGTGAAGCCATGGTTAATGCTGTATGAATGGAGAGTTCGCTTTTATCCGCTAAATCTGTAGGTACCAGAATATTCTTATACATCATCAAATCCTGTCAAAAGTTTTTTGCAGAGTGCACCGAGAGTGCACTAAAAGAATAGACCCAGATGTTGACGCATTCAATATTAGGCAACTTATTTTATAAATAGCTTTAGCCTTGGTCAGATAGCGTACACCTTCTCTAACACGCTAAGATGTGATGAACTATTTTTACACCAACAAAATACCTAGGGGTGACGACGATGAAAGCAGTAGTACTGAAAGAGCTAGGAGGGCCGGAGCAGCTACACATTCAAGACGTGGATACACCGTCACCCAATACTGGTGAAGTCAGGGTAAAACTACAGACTTCTGCACTTAATCGCCGTGACTATTGGATCACCAACGGGCAATACCCTGGCATGCAACTACCCTGTATTACAGGGTCTGATGGTGCGGGCATTGTAGATAGGGTCGGCGAGGGCGTAGACACCCACCTTATCGGGCAAGAAGTTGTCCTTTACCCCGCCCGGGCGTGGGGAGAAAATGAAGACTATTTCGGTCCTGATTTTCGTGTTCTTGGCATGCCAGACCAAGGCACTTTTGCTGAATATATCTGTACACCATGGACAGATATCCACAGAAAACCTGAACACCTGAGCTGGGAACAAGCGGCGGCAATACCACTGGCTGGGCTGACATCCTGGCGGGCCGTGGTTACTCAGGCTAACGTCAAATCTGGTGACAAAGTGCTTATTACCGGTGCGGGCAGCGGGGTCTCCACCTTTGCCATCCTTTGGTGCGTTAATCTAGGCGCTGAGGTTTATGTGAGCACCAGTAGTGAAGAAAAACTGGAAGCGGCCAAAGCATTAGGCGCCGTGGCTGGAGAAAACTACAACGATCCCGAGTGTTACAAAAAACTTCGACAGCAGTCCGGTGGATTTAATGCCGTTATCGACAGTGCAGGAGGCGATGCTCTGAACAGCATTTTGAATACCCTTTTACCCGCAGGACGCTTTGTGTTTTTTGGATCAACCCTCGGCAATCCTGACAAAGGTCTCCCCCTTGCCAAGATCTTCTTTCAACACATCCGTATTCAGGGCACAACGATGGGTAGCAATGCTGAATTTGAAGCCATGTTGAATTTTCTAAGCGATAAAAAAATTGAACCCGTCATTGACCGAGTGTTGCCTTTATCAAAAGCAGTGGAAGCACACAAGTTGATGGAAAGCTTTAGTCATACTGGCAAGATAGTATTGAAAAATACCTAATCAGTGACCACGGTAAGAAGGCTTATTTATTTCCCTACACTTATTTTCTCTAGACTTGTTTTTCTAAAGATTCCAAAACAGTAACATAGGCCCGATGACAAATAGAGATCAGCGCCAATGAGTTCCCCCAGAGGACAGTTTTCATCAAAAACCGGTTTTATACTGGCAGCCTCCGGCTCCGCTGTGGGCTTGGGCAATATCTGGGGGTTTCCTACCAATGCTGCAGAAAATGGTGGTGGCGCCTTTGTACTGATTTACTTCGTATTGGCATTCTGTCTCGCATACCCAGCCCTGATGGCCGAGCTAATTATTGGTCGGCATACCAAATCCAATATGGTCAGTGCATTGCAAAAAATATCGACGGGAGCAATTGCGAAAAATATTGGCAAACTGACTGGCTTCTATGGGGTTATTATTGCCACGCTGATCCTCAGTTTTTACAGTATTGTCGCGGGCTGGATGCTGGCATTTCTGCTAGAACCCTTATCAACAGTAACAGGTCTGTCTGACGTTTCTATTTGGCTGACCGAATTTGGTAATACGCGCAATATCATTTTTAGTGCCGTATTTATAATACTGACGACTACCGTTATTAGCGCAGGCGTTGAACATGGCATCGAAAAATGGTCCTGCCGTTTAATGCCATCCATGTTACTGCTCATGGCCTGCTTGATTGTATACGTGATGTTTCAAGACGGCGCCATAGAAGGGCTCAAAGTCTATCTACTACCAGACTTCCGACAAATAGGGGATCCACAGCTGATTGCCAGCGCGATGGGGCAGGCATTCTTTTCCCTCTCCCTCGGCGTCGGTACCATGCTGATCTACGGGTCCTATTTAAGTCCCGATGAAAACCTACCCGCCATGGGAGCCATTGTTACTATTGTTGATTCATCGATTGCCTTCCTGGCAGGGTTACTCGTGTTACCCGCTCTATTCGTCGCCCAACAACAGGGTGTCACCATTTATAACGAGGCAGGTAATCTGATTGCGGGGCCAGACCTGATTTTTCAAACATTGCCTACCCTTTTTCACAGTATGGGAGCTATTGGTATTCCCATCGCTCTGGTTTTCTTTTGCCTGATGACCATTGCTGCGCTGACCTCCTCCATATCGATGCTGGAAGTTCCCGTTTCTTATACCATCGAAAACCACGGAACAAGCCGCCATACTGCGGCTTGGTTAATTGGTGTTGTTGTCTTTGTACTCAGCAGCTTAATCGCTCTAAATTTTGACAGGCTATTTAGCGTTGTCGTAACGCTCACCACCGAATACAGCCAGCCACTACTGGGGCTCATGCTATGTATTTTTGCTACCTGGGTGTGGCACAGAGATAAGATGCTAGCTGAAATTCGCAGTGGACACCCACAGGTGGAGCAATCATTGTTTTGGAAAATATGGCCAGGTTATGTGCGCTTCTGCTGCCCAGTACTTATTCTCCTGATGTTTGTGCAGAACATATTGAATTAATGACCAGGAACAGCACGTCCAATTATAACCAGCGAGAGTTCTTGGAAAACTGACTTCGCAAAAACTCCATCTGATCCCCAAGAATACGGCGGGAATTTATCAGCGCCAAATACTCAGCATTATTGGGCCTATAAGGTAGCGCCACCAACTCCATGCTGAGTTCTTCAAGTAAATAATTAGCCTTATGTTGATTGCAGCGCCGACAAGCTGCAACCACATTTTCCCATTTATCATCACCACCCCGAGACGTAGGTACAATATGGTCACGAGTCAGCTGACCTGAAGGAAGCTGCCGAGAGCAATACATACAAAGGTGCCCATCCCTGGCAAACAGGGCAGGATTATTGAGCGGATAGGTGGTACGTGGTCTGGCTAGATACTCACCGCCACAGGCAATAATACTTGGCAACACAACCTGAGACTGCGTCCCCTCAGCTCGGGAATGACCTCCCTTCACCATTTTCACCACATCACCCAACGTCCAAACGACCATGTCCCTTGCGAAAAGACACACCGCCTCCTGCCAGAGAAGCCATTCAATCGGCTGACCCGCCATGTTGAGTCGCAAGATCCTAGGTTGCACCACTATGCACCTCCACCAATATGTACCCCCATTAGAGCGTCATATTCATTTGACAACACGGGCCCCCAAAACACTGGGTTTTAAAACAGAAAGAATGAAAACTGCGAGCCCTAAGAAGCAAAAACCCCATCAATTTGGATTGATAGGGTCTGAAATGAGAGGGGGAGAGAAAGTTACACCGCTGCATTCTTTTATGCCGGAGATAACTAAAATGTAGGCTAACCAACCAGTTTATTTCACAACTGTTGAAGGCTTACTCTCCCTTAAAGAGTGTAGTTGCCACCATCATAACCCGGAGAGGACTACTGTCAAGCTGAGGAATTCAGACAAAATAAAGCCCTGATACATAGGCGTATCAGGGCTTTAAGGCAGTACAGGAACATGCTATCCGTTTATGGACTAAACAACCAACCATCCGTGCTATTTCATGGTCTTGCACATCCGTGTGCAGCTGCTTCCATGCGCGAGAGACTATCTCCCTTTTACCTATTTGGTACTACTGGGTATTTTCTGTTTTTGGTGTAGGAAATAGCCTACAAACATACACCCTGATAAAATTGACCCACCACTATGGCTCAGTTAGTGTGGCACCTTAATTTTTGGAGAGAATACCGTGGCAGCTCGGAAAAAATCTGTTGATTTTGAACATAAACTCAGTCAACTGGAAATACTGGTCAGCGAAATGGAAAAGGGCTCACTAAGTCTTGAGGATTCACTCAAAGCCTTTGAAGATGGCATCAAGATTACTCGTGAATGCCAACAAGCACTCAAAGATGCCGAACAAAAAGTTGAAATGCTGACCCGAGACTCCGCTCAACCGACCCCCTTTGAGCCTGAGAACGAGTAATGGGAGATATCCCTTTCTCCAAATTTCTCAGCACTAGCCAGCAACGTGTTGATCGACAATTAGAAACGTTACTTTCTGATAATGAGGGGCCTGCAAGCCAGTTATTCGCTGCGCTCCGATACAGTGTATTCAGTGGCGGGAAGCGTATACGACCAGTACTGGCCTACGCGGCCGCCCACGCCCTCGAAAGTATTAATCAGGACACTGACCGTGTAGCTGCTGCCATAGAACTCGTCCACGCCTACTCTTTAATTCACGATGATCTACCGGCAATGGATGACGATGATTTGCGGCGGGGAAAACCCACCTGTCATATCGCATTCAATGAAGCCACCGCTATTCTTGCTGGCGATGCTTTGCAAACACTGGCTTTCGAACAACTGACAACGTTAGAGAACACATCACCGGAAACAACCTTACGCATCATTGCATCTCTGGCAAAAGCTGCGGGTGTACAAGGCATGGTCGCAGGACAAGCTATCGATATTGCTGCCGTCAATGGAACGCCAACACTGGAAGAACTGGAGCACATGCACCGCCAGAAAACAGGTGCCATGATCGTTGCCAGTATCACCATGGGCGCCCTGTCCACAGGAAAGGCAACCGAACAACAACTAGACTCCCTGACAAGCTATGGCGAAGCAATCGGTCTTGCCTTCCAGGTACAGGATGACATCCTCGATGTGACTGCCAATACAGCTATGCTTGGGAAACAGCAGGGGGCAGACCAAGCGATGAACAAGCCAACCTATACCAGCCTACTCGGCCTGGATGGTGCAAGAGAAAAGGCAACACAACTGCAAAAAGATGCGCTCGACGCACTATCCGATTTTGACCAGCATGCCGATCAGCTTAGAGCGATTGCCGATTACATTGTAAATCGTAACTACTGATGATGATTTTTTAACCGCTCCACCAGCTAAATACACCTACCCCCAGAGTCTATAGGGTCATTTTCGTGTAACATTGCTCCCCTTATTCTGGATTCCATCTGCATGGCAAAAACCTTTAACGACATACCGCTTATTCGCCCCGAAACACCGTTGCTCGATACTATCGACAACCCGTTCCACCTCCGGGAGCTAGAAGAAGATCAACTGCTGACACTCGCGGATGAGCTGCGGTCGTACCTGCTTTACAGCGTTGGTAAAAGCGGTGGTCACTTTGGTGCCGGACTTGGCACTGTAGAGTTAACTATTGCCCTGCATTATATTTTCAACACCCCCCACGACCACTTGGTATGGGATGTTGGACACCAAGCCTATCCTCACAAAATCTTGACTGGCCGAAGGGATCAAATGCTCACTATCCGACAGGCTGAAGGCTTGTCCGCATTTCCCAAGCGCGATGAAAGTGAATACGACACCTTTGGCGTCGGGCATTCAAGCACCTCGATCAGTGCCGCCCTAGGTATGGCACTGGGTGCCGCTATGAATGGAAAAGACAGTAAAGCTGTAGCCGTTATCGGTGATGGGGCCATGACCGCAGGTTTAGCCTTTGAAGCGCTCAACCACGCCGCCCACACCGATGCAGACTTACTGGTCTTACTGAACGACAACAACATGTCTATCTCCCACAATGTAGGCGGACTAGCGACCTATTTCTCCAAACTATGGTCCAGCCGTTTTTACAACACCATTCGTGAAGGCGGGAAAAAGGTATTGAGGTCAGTGCCCTCGGCTGCCACCTTTGTCAGAAAAACAGAAGAACACTTAAAAGCTATGGTAGCCCCGGGAATTGTCTTCGAAGAGTTGGGGTTCAACTATATTGGCCCCATCGATGGCCATAATCTTCCCCTATTAGTGCAAACACTGCGCAATCTGAAAGCGCTCTCTGGACCAATTTTACTTCACACCATTACTCGCAAGGGTAAAGGGTTTGCTCCTGCGGAAGCAGACCCGGTGGGTTATCACGCCCTCAATAAAATCGAGCCAAAAAACAAACCAAAAGTTGCCGTACCTCAGCCAGCTGCTGTCGTCAGTCCACCGAAACAGAAATACCAACAGGTGTTTGGTAGCTGGCTCTGTGATATGGCGGAGAGAGAACCGCGGCTAGTCGGTATTACCCCAGCCATGTGCGAGGGGTCTGGAATGGTCGAGTTTGCCAAACGCTTTCCAGACCAATTCCACGACGTGGCTATCGCAGAACAGCACGCTGTCACCTTGGCCGCTGGCTTGGCCTGCGAAGGTATAAAACCCGTTGTTGCTATCTATTCAACTTTTTTGCAGCGGGCCTACGATCAACTTATCCATGATGTAGCACTACAGAATTTGGATGTTTTATTTGGTATTGACCGGGCAGGCCTGGTGGGCGAAGACGGCCCCAGCCATGCAGGTAGTTTTGATCTGACCTACCTACGCTGTATCCCCAACATGATGGTAATGACGCCTTCTGATGAAAATGAAACCCGGCAAATGCTCTATACCGGATTTATACATAAAGGCCCCGCTGCTGTTCGCTACCCCCGAGGAACAGGCCCCGGCACGACCATTGAAAAAGATATGACGGCTCTACCTATTGGTAAAGGCCTCATACGTAGAGAAGGCAATCAAATAGCCATTCTCAACTTTGGCACCCTGCTCCCAGCAGCATTAGCAACGGCAGACGAACTCAATGCTACAGTTGCCGATATGCGGTTTGTGAAACCATTGGATACAGGGCTGATCAATCAATTGGCATCAGAACATAGTCTTCTGGTGACGCTTGAGGAGAATACAATCCAAGGTGGTGCCGGTGCGGCCGTGAGTGAATATCTCGCATCCATGGGAATTGTGGTTCCCGTTCTACACCTTGGACTGCCAGACAAATTTGTTGATCACGGTAACCACCAGCAACAGCTGGCAGCAACCGGACTGGATACAGCGTCAGTTAGGCATGCCATTGAACAACGGCTTAGCGAACTAGAAAGTATTCACGGCGTGGTTTCCTAAACGAACCCCGCCTAACCCCCTGACTCGCACTGAAGATAAAAACCTACGTGCCGGGTTGCTGAGCTAACTTGGCCATCTCAGCCAAACTTTGCCCGAGCTGTCCAGCACCACCCAACCCCCAACCACCATCCACAGGTAGTACAGCGCCATTAATATAGCTGGCTATATCAGAGGCTATAAATAAAGCGGCATTGGCCATATCCTCAACCGTACCCTGTCGCTTCAGAGGTACAGAGTCGATCACCCTTTGGGCACCCAAAGATCCGGCAGGAGCCAACCTCTTCATACCCTCGGTACCTTCAATGGGGCCAGGCACCAGAGAATTCACGCGAATCCCTTCCGGCCCCCACTCCATTGCTGTGGTGCGAGTCAGCATATCCACCCCGGCTTTTGCGGCACAAACATGTGCCTGCATTTCCATGGGGATGAAGGCTTGGGGAGCAGAGATATTAATAATACTGGCCCCCGGCTTTCTCAGGTAGTCATAGCAGTAACGAAGCACATTAAAGGTGCCCAGCAGATCAATATCCACAACGGCTTTAAACGCATTGGCCGACATTTCGTTAGCAGCAGCGGGAAAATTACCGGCTGCGCCCGAGACCAGGACATCAATAGGCCCTAGCTCACGATGAGCCTGTTCAAATACTACCTTGAGTCTATCCACATCACGCACATCAGCAGCAAAGCCCATAACCTGACCACCTTGTTGCTTCAGTGCCTCAATGGCGGCATCTACTTTATCCTGGGAACGGCTCATCACGGCCAACGTCGCACCTGCCTTGGCAAAACCCTGAGCAATGCCAAGGTTGATACCACTGGTACCCCCGGCCACAAATACGACCTTGTCACGATAATCAAACTGACACTGAGACATAATTTCCTCTGGCTATCAGCCATCATTGGCAATATTAAATACCGTTACTCTTTAGTACTCATGGGGTTGAGAATAATGGAGTTAAAACTAATTGGACAGCAATGTATCGATCGACTCAAGTAACTTAATAAGCTCTGCTGCCTGATGAGATGAACGATTGATTGACTCTTCAGCCATCGGAGCAATCTGACAGTTCTGAGGAAGTGGTGCCGCGGCCTCCACCAGTAAATGTATCCGTGGCAAAAAAACAAACTGGAGCCATTCGACAAATTCCAGGGTATCCACTGCAAAGGGCTGGGTGCTTGTAAGTGCTTCAGGTGATGGGGTGATGTCGGACCAACAATTCATTTTCCTTAGAACTCGCTCTACCTCGAGAAGCCGCGATGCCAGCTCTGTGTAAATGTTATTCACCCAATGGCCTCCTATTTCGTATCACTCACTGACTATCACCCACTCCCTTACCGCCCTCGCCCGCATCACGCTCTTATCACTCATAGTCACGACGAAATGGCGGTAAATCCGCCAGTAATTGCTTTCCGTAACGCTTGGTGACAATACGCCGATCTAAAATAGTGACACGCCCCACATCCGTTTCTGTACGAATGAGTCGACCACAGGCTTGATGTAGTCGAAGAGAGGCATCTGGCAACATCAACTCCATAAATGCATTCCCACCCTTTTTCTCCAGCCACTCTGAAAGCGTCGAATGTACCGGATCGTTCGGTACAGCAAAGGGTATTTTCGCAATGATCACGTGGACACAATAACTGCCGGGAAAATCCATCCCTTCTGCAAAACTGGCCAAGCCAAAAATAACACTGCCCTTACCTGCATCAATCGCCGTCTTATGACGCTGAACAATTTCCTGATTAGCCCACTGCCCCTGAATTAATACTTTGTCCACATTCTCTGCAGGCAGTTGCTCATACACCAGCTCCATCTGCCGCTTGGAAGCAAACAGCACGAGAGAACCCTCCTGCCAATCGATAATATCGGGTAACTGAGCAATGAGTGCATCGGTATGTGCTTTCGCATCGCTGGGATCAGCACCTATATCGGGTACCGATAGCACCCCGGCCTTAGCAAAATCAAAGGCACCTGCGACAGCTGAAAACTGTGCGTCATCGGTCAAGCCACAACGCTTTTGAAAGCCACCAAAAGAACCCAGTGTCTGAAGCGTGGCTGATGTAATGACCGCCCCATAACATCGCTGCCAGAGGCTAGACTTAAAAATGCTTCCGGCATCAGTGGGCGACGCTGACAACTGAATATCCATGTTGCCGCCCACACCCTCCTCCAGTGACAACCAACGGGCATAGGGTGGACCCTGACCCTGATCTTTCGAGGCATAACATTTCCAGAGATGTAGTGCCGCTTCCACACGACCCTGCCAAATGCCTACCATTTGAAATAACTGCTCTAAATCCACTCTGGGCACAGGAAAATGGGGTTCATCCATCCCGTCTCCCACACGATCGGAAAGAACCTCCAGTGTCGACGCAAGAGAACTCAAGCTTTCTGAAATATGCCCGGCCAGCTCTCGCACTTCATCACCAGGATCTCCACCGGGAAAACACCAACGACTTTCGTCATCACCTAAAGACTCCCGATCCAATAACTTCTCAAACATCGGATAACTCAGCCCAAGTAACTTCTCGGTCGAACTGGCAAGGTTAGCCATTTTTTCGATTCGGGTTGTCAGGTCTGGTGCATTAATCAGCAAAGGTAGTCGCCCCACAACCTGCTTTTGCATTCGACCAAACCAGTTGATGGTGCTTCTCAGACGGCATTGGCCAGAAAAATGATTAAGTGCAGTAGCTGCGACTCGATGACCTTCATCAAAAATATAAATTGTGTCTTCGGGTGCCGGTAGAATAATCCCACCACCCAATGCCAAATCAGCCATGACCAAATCATGGTTGGCAACAATGCAGTCAGCTTCTTCAAGTTCGTCTCGCGCTTTAAAGAAGCAGCATTCCCTAATATAACGACAACGACGCCCAGCACACTGTCGGCGGTCTACTGTCAATGGTCGCCAATCGGCATCCTCTATTGAATCAGGCCAGTTATCCCTGTCACCGGGCCAATCTCCACTCTTCAGGGACTCATCCATAGCTCGGTAACTGGCAATGATGTTACTGGTAGGATTAAAGTCAATTTCATCCTCGAACAGAAATACGCCACTATCTTTTGCACTGGCTGTATCAAGGCACTGCTCTAACCGCAAAGGACACAGATAGCGGCCACGTCCTTTGGCCAGGCTAATCGTATACTCCCACCCCGTGCTCTTCAGTAGTGCGGGGATATCCCGGTTAACTAATTGTTCCTGAAGCGCAACAGTGCCGGTAGCCACGACGACCCGCTTACCCAACTGGCGAGCAATAGGTAATGTTGATAATAGGTAGGCAAGTGTCTTTCCAGTACCCGTACCCGCCTCAACGACACAGATACCATTCGCAGAGATTCTTTGACCCTCATCACCCTCTTCAATATCACCCAAGACATTGGCAATGGCAGCAATCATTTGCTTTTGGCCGAGCCGCGGACGCAACTCGTTACTGGCTAGGAACTGACGATAGCCCTGCTGGATTTCTTCTTTAAGATCAGCATCTAACACTTTCAGGAGAGACTGAGTTTCTGACGAACCGGATTGGCATACATGGCCAAGACAATATCGCGATACTCGGCCGGTATAGCATTCATGCGATCATTAAACGCTCGAACAGCTTTCGGCCAGTCACACACCATGCCTGCTTTCCATTCTGTCACCGCTGCAGCAGTTTCATCCAACTGCTCATACGCAATGATATTGGTCGGGTGCAGGTAATAATTACCAATAATTTGCTGGTCCACAGCAGCTGCCATGTCATCAGCAGAATCAACACTACCCACCAACGGTGAGCCGAAGGCCACATGAACAGAGCCCTTTCTCCCAACAATGCCGTTATAGATACTGACAAAATCTTCGTGCTCGTCCTTCTCGTAAGCACCTTCAGTTTGCTTAGCATAGAGCTCCTGCCCTTTAGCGGCATCCAGCGGGTCAAGCTCGTAGGATATCGCCACCGGCACGACGTTAAGCTCACCCGATGCTTCGGCAAAGGTCTGCTCTTTTTGTTTACTGAGAGCCAGCATTTTCAGCAAAGCCGGCTCCGTTTTATCAACCCCATCTTTTGCTCGACCTTCCCGCTGCGCAATCCAAATTGATGCATGCTCCTTAGTCAATGAGTGTCGAATATAACGGGATAGCTGTAATAGAGCCGCCAACTTCTCCCGTCGCCCAGAAGCAGAACGCTTAACAATAAAGCTCTTATTTACTCGCATCAGGTCCGAAGTAAACGCCTTGGTTAGCAAGTTGTCGCCAATAGCGATACGTACTGTTTCCCGGTTATCGTCAAAGAGCGCCACATTGACAAAAGCCGGATCCATGGCGATATCTCTATGGTTACTTATGAATAAGTAGGGAGTGTCTCTATCCAGCTTATCAAGCCCTGACACGGTCACCGTACAATCAATCTTTTTTAATAGGTTGCCAAGGCTGGCCCGCATAGCGGAGTGCAAATCATGTACTGTATTTATTTTATTAAAGACACTATTCAACGCTCGTCTAATAAGTGGACGCAGTAGCCACGGTGTCCAACGTGCAATTCTTGGGTATTTTATGGACAAAAGAGTGTCGATAAATTCTCGGTTATCCGAAAGCCGGGTAAGAACTTGGGGTACCTCATCGTCACGATAAGGGCGAATGTCATCAAATGTATTCATATGAGATAGAATAATTATTCTTCTGGGTCTGGCCCACATTAGGGACAAAGGGTTGAATCAAAAGCGCAGGCTACCAGATTCCGGTCCGAATCGAATAACAGCTAGCTCCTACTTAATTCTGTGGTGCTCTGTGTCTGTTTTTTTACTACTCACTATCGAGGATTATACCAACGCACCTCGGAAGCATACTTATCCACCAAATGCGTCACATCCAGAATGATGGAAAATAAGGCCATACGCACCAACAGGCCATTATCTGTTTGCCGAAAGATCGCCAGGTTCGGATTGCTGTCCAGATCGCTGTCTAACTCATTGGCCTCTGCCCGGGAATCTCTAGGCAAAGGGTGCATGATCACCGTATTGGGTTCACAGTGAGAGGTATAAATTGCCTGATTAAGACGAAACCGACCACGATAAAGATCTGCTTCATCCCTGCTGGAAAATCGCTCTTCCTGAATTCGTGTGGAATACACAATATCTACATGGGAGATACTAGGCTCAATCTTGTCAGATTCCTCCACTGAAAGGCCCGCCCGCCGCATATCATCCACCAGATCGGCTGGCATAGACAGCTCACTAGGGGATACAAGCTGGACAGAGACATTGTCAAACAACATCAGTAACTTACAGAGAGAGTGAACAGTCCGCCCATGTTTCAAGTCACCAATCATGGCAATCCGAAGGCCGTCCAAATCTCTTCCCAAGCCCTTTAATTCTTTCTCTATGGTGTACAAGTCAAGTAATGCTTGGCTAGGATGTTCATTGGTGCCATCTCCGCCATTAATAACGGGTACTCGACTAGCACTGGCAAACGCAGCAACAGAACCAGACTCTGGGTGACGCATACAGATGATGTCGCTAAACCCTGACAGTACCCGCGCAGTATCCTGTAGCGACTCCCCTTTAGCCAGTGCTGAGGCTTCAAAGCCAACCGTTTCTCGTACTTCTCCACCGAGTAGGTTGAAGGCACTACCAAAGCTGATCCGGGTTCTGGTGCTGGCCTCAAAGAACATATTACCTAGAATCGCACCATCCAGAACCCGCGTAATTTTTTGGCGCTGGGCATAGGGCTCCATGCGGTCTGCTACCCGAAAAATATGATCAATATCAACTCGTTCGAATTGACTGATGGAGAGAATACTCGCGCCCTTAAATTCCACACTACCCCCGTATACTATTCATTACGCCGCCGCATTTTAGCGGCTTTGCCGTAGGCGAACCAGCCGCTTTCCACACCTATAAAATTTGACTACCCCAGTCCTGTAGAGCACGTAAAATATTGCGGTCCTTTTCTGACATGCTTTCTTGCCCCAAAAGCTGATCAATCTCAGAAAAGTAAGTATCCAGAGTCAGATAGCCTTCCGCTGAATTTGTCAGTCGCTGAAAACGCAACTCATCCCAACGGTGCTGTTCCTCATCACTGAGGGTCTCCGGAAAATTTTTCACCCGATAAAGAAATAATAACTGCTGATAACGCTCATCACGAAAGTGTAGGGAATCCGATACCAGCTCTGTAGCCGTGGCTGTACGAACCGCTGGTAACAACCCTTTATCTACCTCATCAAGAAAACCATCATACAAGCGTCGCTCAGCATTATCTGTTTTTTCAAATAACCGTGAAGAGAACACCTCGCCTAATTTTACTGATAAATCCTGTTGCTGTAACAACGTCCAGTTTTGTTCACAAAGTGCCGTATCAATACCCAACCTTCGTGCAGATTCAGAATCCAGTAGCTTCGGTGTCGCTAAAACAGGGCAACGATTTAACTGCACCCCTTTTAGTGGAATTCTCTCAACGCCTTCCGGTAAATCCTGAGCTGATATAAATAGCCGTTGCTGAATCTGTTCTGCTGACAATTGCACCAAAGCCTCGGCATCACCCATCAGATTAAAACAGATCATTAAATTTTTATTGGTTGGATGCCTTGCCAATGGCATCATCAATGCTGTGTAGCCATTTTCTCTTGGCAGCTTACCCGATACATGCAAGAAAGGTTTTTTGTGGTTTAAATCAATTAGGCCTGCCACCTTATGCTTTAACCGATGTTCATAGATATACCGATATAGCTTCGGCTGTTTTGTCATGACCAACTTGGCCATAGCAATGGTGGCTAAAACATCTGACAACGCATCGTGTGCAGATTCGTGCGCTATTCCATTTGCCTCAGTCAAGCGTTCCAGTTTGAAACAAGGTGACCCGTCTTCATAGTTGGGCCACTCGATACCTTCGGGTCTCAAGGCCCTAGCCAACCGCACCATATCAATAATGTCCCACCGAGAATTCCCGTGCTTCCACTCACGTTCATAGGGATCATAAAAATTGCGATAAAGGCTATACCGGGTCACCTCATCATCAAACCGAATGCTGTTATATCCTACCCCGCAGGTCCCAGGCAGAGATAATTCACGGTGAATTTTGTCAATAAATTCCCGCTCAGGCACACCCTTTTGCTGAGCGCTCTGTGGTGTTATTCCCGTGACAAGACAGGCTTGCGGCCAGGGGAGTCGGTCCGTTGGTGGATGACAGTATATGGAGAGTGGCTCACCAATAAAATTCAGGTTTTCATCTGTACGAATACCAGCAAACTGAGAGGGGCCATCACGAGAAGGGTCTATGCCAAAGGTTTCGTAATCATGCCAGTAGAGTGTATTTGCCATAGCCATAACCCGTTCCAACACCTAGCTTTTTTGTAGCCTCAGTAATTAAAAACACCCACAAAAAACGGCGTCCTAAGACGCCGTTTTTTAATAGCTTGTAATGAGAAATCTACCAGAGCTTATTTCACTACCTCGGTAAAGGTCATCTCACCAACAACACGACGGTTACGGGCACGCCCATCGTCAGTGTCATTATCAGCAATTGGGCGACTCTCGCCGTAACCCGTAGTAGTAATACGGCTAACATCTATACCGTACTCTTCATGGATCTTAGCTTTAACTGCATCAACACGACGCTGTGACAAGTCTTGGTTATAACCTTCCTCACCACGAGAGTCCGTGTGACCTTCCAGCTCCAAAGTAATATCTTCGTGAACCTTCATGGCATTGGCTACAGCTTCCAGCTCATCACCATAGATTGCGCGAACATCTGCTTTGTCGAATTCAAACTCAACATTGAGCTTAACAGTAAGAGTGCGTGTTTCTGGCTCCATTTCTGGCTCACGTACTGGCACTGGCTCCATAACCACTGGGGCAACAGGCTTGTTGAAGTAATACCGCATGCCTAAGTTAACAGATGCATCCCACATGCTACCTTTGCCTTCACCGCGAACTTTATTTAGCGCCCGCACATCACCACGGAACTCCAACTGGGGAGTGATCATGTTAGACATACCCAAACCAGCCTGGAGCTGATGAGTGTATTCTTCTTCTATCTGAAGGTTCTTTTCACCTTCACGGTCATAGTAGGCATAACCACCAACGGCATAAGTGCGCCAGCCGCCATCGTCCTCACCAAACCAATAGTAGGCATTCAACTGGGCTACTTCTAGATCTTCACCAGCTATTTCGCTGCCGTATGATGCTTCAAGAGCCCAGTCGTTAGAAAAGCGATAACCAAGGTTGAAGCTCAGAACACCCGCTTCATCATGCCCGCTAACCACTCGGTCACTATCGAGATAGTAATAACTCAAGCTTGGCCCAAGATACAACCCTTCTTGAGACTGCGCAGACATAGAAACAGCCAGCATCAAACCACCAACTGCTATAATTAATTTTTTCATGATATTCCCCAATTTCTATTTAATACTTACAGGCATCCCCGCCTAACCGCCATCTGGCAGTTGCCGTCATAATAATACATTTCTAAGCAGTTTTCTTTTTCTTTCCATTGTTTTTACTACAAAAAGTAAATTTTTTAATGAAAATCAGCTCTGCTTAGGGCTTCTTGTTCAATTATTAATCAACTTATACCCACAAGCCCCAAAGCAAGGTCTTTTACGAAGATAGTCGAGACCCAGTGCTCACGCAACTTAATAAAGAAAAAAACCGGAAGGGAGACTTCCGGTTTTAACAAGTACTTACCTAACAATTAAAGCGTTAATGCATGCTCTTCAATCTTTGCTCGCCAGATTTGGGGCCCCGTTTGGTGAACAGATTCACCCCTAGAGTCCACCGCCACCGTAACCGGCATATCTACAATCTCAAACTCATAGATCGCTTCCATACCCAAGTCTTCAAAGGCCACCACTTTGGCTCCTGTTATCGCTTTTGATACTAGATAGGCAGCGCCGCCCACAGCCATCAGATAAACTGCCTCATTGTCCCTGATCGCCTCAATAGCCACTGGCCCACGCTCGGCCTTACCTATCATGCCAATCAAGCCTGTTTGCTCCAGCATAGTGCGAGTAAACTTGTCCATACGGGTAGCGGTGGTAGGTCCGGCAGGCCCAACAACCTCTTCCCGCACAGGGTCAACTGGTCCTACGTAGTAAATAAAACGCCCTGTCATATCTACTGGTAGCTGCTCACCCTTCGCCAGCATATCGATCATTCGCTTATGTGCAGCATCCCGACCGGTCAGCATCTTGCCTGACAGAAGAACAGTTTCGCCGGTCTTCCAATCTTTAATATCCTCACTGGTTACGGTATCAAGATTAACTCGGCGTACACTATCACCCACTTCCCAGGTAATTTCTGGCCAATCATCTAAATTTGGCGGCACCTGTTTAGCGGGGCCTGAGCCATCAAGCACAAAGTGTGTATGGCGAGTTGCAGCACAGTTGGGGATCAATGCCACTGCCTTATTGGCAGCATGGGCGGGAAAATCTTTTACTTTCACATCCAGGACAGTGGTTAACCCACCTAATCCTTGAGCACCTATACCCAGATTATTCACTTTCTCATACAGCTCGAGACGAATTTCCTCCGCACGATTTGAGGCTCCCCGCGCCTGTAACTCCTGAATATCAATGGAGCCCATCAATGACTCCTTGGCTGACAACATTGCTTTTTCTGCTGTGCCACCAATACCAATACCCAACATTCCGGGCGGACACCAACCAGCCCCCATTTTAGGCAGCTGCTCAAGCACCCATTCCACAACAGAATCGGATGGATTAAGCATGGCAAATTTTGACTTAGCCTCCGACCCACCCCCTTTGGCGGCCACATCAACTTCTACCGTATCTCCGGGCACAATCTCGTAATTAATCACGGCGGGTGTATTGTCACCGGTATTCTTACGAGCACCATCAGGGTCCGCCAATACTGAGGCACGAAGCACGTTATCAGGGTGCTTATAAGCCCG
>JAGPWA010000090.1 GCA_018066715.1 Porticoccus sp.
GCAATTCCATCAGAACATCCACCAACCGATTAACCTCAGTGGCTTCGTTAACCAGAACCAGCTGATCGGTACTCTGTGGCATCGAATTTCTCACTTAGAAAAATAACGTTTTAAACGACTTTTTAAAACAACGTTATTTAAAATAACTTTCATAAAATAATATTCTTAAAGTGACGGTATTAAAATAGCTTTCTTAAAATGACTGTCTTTTAAAGCAACCGCTTTAAAACAACTGACTTAATACGCAGCCTAAATAACGATCTATTTATAACAACCTACTTACTCTTTATAACAACCTGAACGGCTTCAATTAAATAGCGTCAAAAAACTGAGCAACCTCAGGGAAGCTCAACGATACGCTCAAGCCGCTTCTATACAAGGCGCCCCTCAAAAACACACCGCTTATCGGTTGTTTACAACAGACCTAACGCGTTTTTTAAAAGATCGAATCTTTCTAAATCGGCGAAGAAACAACAAACTTTAGAAAAAACTAACATTAATATAAATATAGATTAAATCAGCCTTTTTTGGCATTAAATTCCTAAAGCTGTTGATTTTGCTGCCGACATAGTCTTTGTAACAACCAAACTAGAAGGTTGCCGCAGGGCCATCAGCGCAGTCCGCTACCGGCACCTGATTACAGAAATTTAATTAGGAAGGATACGACTATGTCAGTTATCAATACAAACATTACGGCCATGATTGGCCAACAAAACCTGAGCCGCTCTGCGAACTCTCTTTCAACCGCCATGGAACGCCTATCTTCTGGCCTCCGTATTAACAGTGCAAAGGATGATGCTGCAGGCTTAGCCATTGCCAACCGAATTTCAACACAGATCTCCGGTTTAATGCAGGCCCAACGTAATGCCAATGATGGTATCTCCATCTCACAAACGGCTGAGGGTGCACTCAACCAAGTCAACGACAACATTCAACGGATTCGTGAACTGACGGTACAAGCCGGCAACGACACCAATTCAGATAAAGATTTGGGCACCATCCAGAATGAAATCGGCCAGCGTCTTGAGGAGATCAACCGCCTCTCTGACGAGACTAGCTTTAACGGCTTGAAAGTATTAGCCAGTGACCAGGGCTTTAAAATTCAAGTGGGCGCCAACGACGGCCAAACTATCACCATGGACCTGAAAGAAATGTCCGCCACTAAACTGGGGCTGGACACCTTTAATGTGAGCAAAACTATACTGTCCACGGATCTGGCCACCACAGCAAGCACCGAAACCATACCGGCCAGCCTGAATATTTCAGCGTCCGACTTTAATGATACGGCTGCCGCAGCGACCTATGATGTCTACGTACAAGATGCTGACCCATCGGTCGTCATCGTGGTCAATGCTGACGGCGAAGGTTTCAATGCCACTTACGATGCAGCCACCAACTCGCTAGAGTTTGATTCCACCGCGGCACTGGGTGATGTTATTGCAGCTACCGTAACATCTGACTACTCTCAAGTGACCGGCGCCGATGGTGTTGATGTTGGCGGTGGTGTCACCTTGGAAGCCCAAGACTTGTTGGCGGGTGGATTCACTGACGCCAATGTTGCAGCGACACCCACTCTGCACACTGATGATGCCGGCGACTACTTTGTCAGCCTCGATGGCGGTGGTCCCGGCGGTACTTACGTGGTTGCTACCGTTGACACAGACAGCGCCTCTGCTACCTACGGCCAAGTCGATTACGACAGCACTGATGCGGGTGTTGCCGTGGGCGGTGGTGTAGGTGGTCCAGCTACTGGAGCCAGTGGCGCACTGACAGAGATCAGCGACCCAACCGCTACCGTCGCTATTGACGTCTCAGGCCTGAGCGCTGCTACAGTGGGCACCTCCCCTGAAGTCTTCGCCTATGCCGACAACAGCGGTTACGTGATCAAAGGTGACGACGGCGATGGCAATACAACTTACCACGAAGCCACCGTCGACCAGGCCACTGGCGCTGTCACCGCCGGTGAACAGCTGACCGCTGACCCACTTGCTGCACTGGATAGCGCACTGAGTGAAGTGGATGTATTGCGCTCAGAGTTGGGTGCCATGCAAAACCGCTTTGAGTCTGCCATCACCAGCTTGGGCGACACGGCCACCAACCTCTCTGCTGCACGTTCACGTATTGAAGATGCCGACTACGCGGTCGAAGTCTCCAATATGACTCGCGCACAGATTCTGCAACAAGCAGGTACCTCTGTACTGGCCCAGGCCAACCAAGTGCCACAAACTGTGCTTTCCCTACTACGTTAATCTCCCAGTTACGTAATAGGTCAGCCCTGGAAACAGGGCTGGTACAATAAAAAAGGCACCCAGAAATGGGCGCCTTTTTTATTGGTCGGCATTTTTTAATAAGGAGGGGTTTTTCTCATCCGTAGGATTTGGTCTGTTTTTTTATACATTGCTAAAGAAATGATCAATTAACCCTTAAAACCTAAAGTTCTCCCTCAGTCTGCCGATTGGTTAATTGAAGACAACTTTTTAATCGTTGCAACGAGGCTGGTAGACACCATGACATCACCACTATCCAATGACCTGACAGCAGTACTAAACCCAACCACGAACAAGTCTAGTGGAGTTCAGCATGTTGAAAAAGTACTGGATCAGCTACCTCTTGGAAAAGTGAGCGACGCACCAGTAAGGTATGAATCGCTGGTGAAACCCATACAACAGATCAATGAGGTTATCCGTCCCTATGGCGTAAAATTTGATCTCAGCGAAAAATCCTCCCAAATTGTCACCCAGATTGTTGATCTAGAAACAGGCAAGGTTATCCGCCAAACTCCTTCAGAAGATGTATTGCGCATTGCCGAACGGCTTGATGAAGTGTCTGGGCTATTAATTAATGAAGAAGCGTAAGTTGTTATAAAGGTGAAAGGCTGTGATCATAAAAACAGTCGCACTCAACCCTTAAACTTGCATATTCATGATTTCTTTATACGATTGAATGAATCTATTTCTAACCTGAACACCCATTTCAAAAGACAAGCTTGCCTTTTGTTTATCCAACATCACATCATTCAGCGACATGTTTGGGTCACCCAATTCAAATGCCTTAACGCTTGCACCTGCGGTCTGCTGCAGCTCATTGATACGCTCAATGGATGCATGCAACTCATCCACAAAACTATCTTTACCAACAGCTTCCACCGGCTGAGAGGCTTTCTCATTTTTTCCGGCAGCTTGGGTAGCAATAGTTTGTATCTGCTGAACCGCTGACTGAATTGAAGATATGGTCATAACTCTTTCCTGTGAGAACACATGAAACTGGAGCAAAGGTTATCAGCAATGCCCCTATAGGCAATTCGTCAATTAACGACCAAAAAACTGCTCTTTCTCTCCTTATAGATGATTTTTGGTTGCCCATAATAGGCACTATGGAAAAATCATACTTTCTTTCAATAAGTGGACGCACCTACAGGGTTGACTTCAAGTGAATGCAAATATGCTTTCCAGCCAACATAAAAAAACATTGAGCAATTCATTAGTATTGCTACAGAGTCATAGTGTTCCTTTATGAGTGATCTTGCGGCAGCATCAATTGATATAGAACAAGACCTTGCCCAAAGGCAGCAGTTGCCGGTGCCTGCCCTTGATCAAGTTAAAACCTGGATTGGCGGTAATTCTCTAACACCGCTGCTTATAGCAGGGGCAAGCGTAATCGCCCTCATCGCTGCACTATTAATGTGGGCCGGCTCACCTGAATACCGCGTTCTCTACAGCAACCTGAGTGAAGCTGATGGCGGCCGCATTATTAATGCATTGGATCAACAATCTGTGCCTTACAGCTTTAGCGAAAGCGGAAATACCATCCTCGTTCCAGCAGATAAGGTTCATGTTCTCCGCTTACAACTTGCCGAACAAGGGCTACCCCTAGGAGGAGGGGTTGGCTTTGAACTCATGGACAAGCAGGCTTTTGGTATTAGCCAGTTTGCTGAACAGATAAACTTTCAGCGTGGCCTAGAAGGTGAGCTGGTCCAGTCAATCAAAGCCCTCGGCCCAGTAGCTGATGCTCGAATACATCTAGCACTCGCTAAACGCTCGGTCTTCGTTCGAAACAGCGAACCAGCCAAGGCTTCTGTTCTAGCCACACTGCATCCTGGCCGAACCCTCGACCCCGGGCAAGTCAATGCCATTATTCACTTGGTCTCCAGTAGTGTTCCTAACCTGACCTTCGACAATATTACTGTCGTCGACCAGGCTGGCAACCTGCTCTCAGGGTCTGCTGAGCTTAATAAGAGCCTTGGAAACACGCAGCTTAACCACACTCAAGAGGTTGAAAGTAACTATCAAGAGCGTATCGAGAATATACTTTCTCCCCTTTTCGGTAAGGAAAACATTCGCGTTCAGGTCACTGCCCAGATTAATTTTTCCAAACGAGAAGAAACGGTCGAACATTACGCACCAAACCAAAATACCCAGCAAGCTGCCGTTCGCAGTGCCCAGTGGAGCACCAATGTTGATGGTGGCACACGCCCTAGCGGCGGTGTTCCCGGCGCTCTGTCTAACAGCCCCCCCAGCTGGGGCTCCGCCTCCGCAGAAAGTGACAAAAAAAGCGGTGAAGCTGAAGCTGAAATACAAGGACAAGGCCAACAAAACGCTGCCAACAACTTTCAAGGTGATAACACCATCAATTACGAGGTTGATCGTAATATTACTCACATCCAACACCAATCGTCCCAGGTTGAACGTTTATCCAGCGCGGTTGTTGTCAACTATCAACAGAATGTAGATAAGAAAGGAAAGCTCACCCAGACACCGTTAACAGAAGATGAACTCGAGCAAGTGACGCTTTTGGTTAAACAGGCCATAGGCTTTTCTTTTGAGCGCGGTGATGAAGTACAGGTAGTTAACAGCCCCTTTACTAAAATTGTTGTGGCCAAACAAGAAGAACTCACTTTCTGGGCAAAACCTCAGGGTCAGGAGTTGATACTGATTTTGGCGCGCTACCTACCCATTGGGCTGGCGGCTCTGGTGCTTTACTTCTTGATTATCCGCCCGCTTCTGAAGCGACACCTTACCCAAGCCCCCTCCTCTGTTAGACCGGAAAAAATTGGCCCTGCGGCAACAGGCGTACCCGGTGACGAAACAGATGAAGAATCCGGTGTAGATGTTCAGCTAGCACCCAGAAAATCTTCTGCAGGGCGAAGGATAAAAGCACAAAGTTATGAGCAGAATGTTCATGAATTACGACAGGTAGCCAAAGAGGATCCACGGCTGTTTGCAATGATTGTCCGCTCTTGGGTAACAAAAAAATGAATAGTAAATCGTCATTAAGTCTCAGCGGTCAGCGTATGGGTGCCATCCTGTTAATGTCACTGGATGAAGATAATACAGCTGAAGTATTCAAACATTTCACCCATAAAGAAATTGAAGAACTCAGTCAAGAAATGGCGACCATAGGCCAGGTATCCCATGAAGAAATGGGGCAGGTTATCGATGAGTTTTACGACGAAACGGATGAGCTATCACTGGTAGGCCAAGGCTCTTCTGGCGAGTACATTAAAACCGTACTGACCAAAGTGTTAGGCAGTGAACGTGCTGCTACTATGCTGGATGATATCGTGGAAACGAATACCGCCAGCTCTGGTATAGACGCCCTCAATGGGGTTGAAGCCTCCACCGTTGCAGAAATGATCCGTGACGAACATCCACAAATTATTGCTACCATCCTTGTTCACCTCGAGCGGGCACAGGCTTCAGAAATTCTCCAGGCCTTTGATAAAAAGCTACTAACCGATGTGGTTCTCCGGATTGCCACCTTTAATGGTGTACAGCCCACGGCACTTCACGAACTGACCGATGTACTTGGCAGCATGCTGGAAGGTCAGAATCTGAAACGCAGCAAAATGGGTGGCATTAAAACGACGGCTGAAATTCTTAACCTCATGGGTTCAAGCACCGAAGAGGCAGTGATCGAAACCGTTCGCGCCTATAACGAAGACCTGGCCCAGAAAATCATCGATGAAATGTTCCTCTTCGAGAACCTCACTGATCTGGATGACCGAGCCGTCCAGATGGTTCTCAAAGAAATCAACACTAATTCCCTTGCTCTTGCACTTAAAGGTGCAGCAACACCACTGCTTGAAAAATTCACTAAGAATATGTCAGAACGCGCAGGAGAAATGTTGATTGAGAACATTGAAGACAATGGCCTCGTACGACTTTCTACGGTAGAAGCGGAGCAAAAAGTAATACTACAAGTTGTAAGACGTCTGGCTGACAGCGGTGAAATCGATATCACTAGCGGAGAGGACGACTATGTCTGATATTCCACAGATAGACACCATTGTGAACAACAGTGACCGTTGGCGTTCCTGGACAATGGATGAACTATCCTCTACGGAAATTAAAGATATAGACTCCGTTAAAACGAAAGCCAAAGCTCAAAACAGCGCCCAAAAAAGTGTGGATTCCGACACGGAAAAAGACCCCACTTATGAAGAAGCCAAACAAGCAGGTTACAAAGTAGGCTTGAGTGAAGGCCACAATGATGGCCACAAGAAAGGTTTTGAGGCCGCGAAAAAAGCAGGTTACCAACAGGGCCTTAAAGAGGGCCGTGAAGAGGCAAAAAAAGAACTGGATCATCAGGTTGGCAGCACCCTGGCCCCACTTTCGCCATTGGTCAGTCGCTTTGAGGAAGCCATTGCATTATTGGACTCCACCATTTCAAACGAGTTGGTGGAACTGGCCTTGGCGATAGGCTGCCAATTGGCCAGGGATCGCCTGGACGAAGAACCAGAACTGATGCTCGAAATTGTTCGAGAGTTACTCTACATGGAGCCTTCGATACACAGCAAACCCCGTCTTTGGTTACACCCGGATGACCTTAGTCTGGTGCAACAACATTTGGGTGATGAATTTAAAGCTGCTAGCTGGAAGCTGCAACCTGACAAGAATATGTCACGGGGTGGCTGCAAACTGACCAGTGACAATGAAGAATGTGATGCCACATGGGAAACCCGTTGCCAAGCAATCCTTGCTCAAGTACGGCACCGGAACGTTTCTGAGTCGGGTATAGAGTGGGAAGAAGCCCTGTGAATCTATCCGCCCACGACAATTTACAACTCTTCAACTGGCAACAATCCCTCGCCCATATACGCCAGCGCGTAGCCACGATACCACCCTACCTAATGAGTGGCCGTATCGTTCGCGCCAATGGGCTGGTGCTGGAGGCTGTTGGTTTAAAAGTACCCCTCGGTAGCACGTGTAAAATAGAAGTGACTTCTCAAGACCGTCACAAGCCCGGACTTTTCTCCGAGGCAGAAGTCGTTGGCTTTTCCAACGACCGGTTGTTCCTCATGCCCCAGGATGAAGTCATTGGTTTAACGCCTGGCGCCAGGGTCTTCCCTCTCGGCGACGGCTCCGGCTCCAGTGCAAAACGTTTCCCCATAGGCGAAAGCTTGTTGGGACGCGTGGTAGACAGTAATGGTCGCCCACTGGATAGCTTTGGGCCGCTGCCCAATGTCGAAAAAGCCCCCCTATCCATGCCCGCTATCAACCCACTGTCGCGAGCACCCATCGACACGCCCATTGATGTGGGTGTTCGAGCAATCAATGCCTTATTGAGTGTGGGCCGCGGACAACGAATGGGCCTGTTTGCTGGGTCCGGTGTGGGTAAATCTGTGTTACTGGGCATGATGGCACGCTTTACTGTCGCCGATCGAATTGTGGTTGGGCTAATAGGTGAGCGTGGTCGGGAAGTCCAGGAGTTTGTCACCAACATTCTGGGAAAGGAAGGCCTCAGCCGGTCTGTGGTTGTCGCAGCGCCCGCTGACACATCGCCCCTACAGCGCCTTCAGGGTGCAGCCTATGCCACAAGACTGGCGGAAGACTTTCGAGACAAAGGCCACAATGTGTTGCTGATTATGGATTCACTCACCCGTTACGCTCAGGCCCAGCGTGAAATTGCCTTGGCAATTGGTGAACCACCAGCGACCAAGGGTTATCCACCCTCCGTTTTTGCCAAATTACCTGCCCTTGTTGAACGTGCCGGAAATGGACCCGAGGGCAGTGGTTCTATTACTGCTTTCTATACGGTACTAACAGAAGGCGATGATCAACAGGACCCTATTGCCGATGCGGCACGCGCCATTTTGGATGGACATATTGTTCTATCCCGAACTCTCGCAGAAGCGGGACATTATCCCGCGATCGATATTGAAGCGTCCATCAGCCGAGCCATGCCAGCCATTGTCACGACCGGCCAGTATCAAACAGCCCAACAATTCAAACAGCTTTTTTCACGCTATCAACGGAACAGCGATTTAATCAGCGTGGGTGCCTACAGCCCCGGCAACGACCCCCGACTGGACATGGCCGTTGAACTCTACCCGCAACTGGAAAGCTTTTTACAACAGCCCTTTAGTGAAAGCGCCTCAGTAGATAGTACTCATCAGGCACTTACTGCAATCTTTGGAGATCCTCAATGAAGCCGAAACCACTCGACACATTGATAAAGCTGGCGACAGAAACACGAGATTCAGCGAGTATGCTGCTGGCGGCGGAGCAGCGAGATTATACCCATATCAACACACAGATTGGGCAGCTTACTGAATATCGCCGAGAGTACCACCGTCAGCTTCAGGATATATCAAGCCAGGGTATTGAGCTGAGTACTTTTCGTGAATACCAGAGATTCCTGTCCTCTTTGGACAAGATTATCGCCAGTGCAATGCACGAGCTGGACAAGCACAAAGAACGTGTAAATCAAAGCCAAATCATGTGGCAAAAGGAACAGTGCAAGCTGACTTCCTACGACACTCTGTCCGACCGACGGAACACCATCAAGGTGAGAGAAGATAATCGCCGAGAGCAACGTCAACACGATGATATGACCGTCAATACAATTGCCCGTAAGTGGATGCAGGAGACATCATGAATATCAACAGCATTTCCCCCGTTCTACCCGAACAAGCCAGCAATGCCGCAAACAATTCTGTGGGTTCTGGTGACACGCCCTCTACGGAAAATAGCTTCTCTAACAAGATGAATGAAGTATCAATGCGTCATCAGTCCAAGGACAAAAGTGAAACCCCGGACACCGCGCAGAAAAAAACTGACAAACCGCTCAATCAGGCCGATCAGTCCACAACCTCTGGGCTAGAGACGGCGACTCAAGCAAAAAAAGCGGGATTGGGCACCGAAACAGCTACTGCCAATGTGCCCGTTAACGGGCTCCCTGTTACCGAGCTAATGACCGGAACCGATACAAATACAGGAACTGAAGCCACGGATACAACCCTGGCGACAGACCCCGCACTAATAACCGATGTTACGTTGATGAAAAACACTGCAACTACTCCAGCGTTAACTACTACAGCGCTAGAAACCGCCGCTAATACCACGCCGGGAGCAGTACCGACACAGCCATCAGACGATCTGGAGCTGCCCAGCATTCAAAACTTCACTTTCGCAGAACGTAATGCAGGCGATCTGAGTGAAGGACAACTTAAACTCATCGCCCTGGCGAATGAAAACACACCAATGCCCGGCATTGGCCCATCCAAAGGTGAGGCGCAGCTGATTAGAGGCTCTCTTAATATGCTGCGGGGCAATAGCCCTCAGCAACCCCCGATGACCGGAGTGCCCGCCACCCAGAATCAATCATCGGGACTCGCACACACGGTATTTTCTACAGAACCCGGCCAAATGCCCAGTGACCAACCCATTCCAACCGCGAAAGAGACACCACTAAAAACAGCCAATGTACAGAATCAAGGCTTTTCACAAACACCTGCTGTTTTTACATTAAATACGCCAGAAGCACAGTCCCTGAACATCACCCCCCTGTCGGCTGATGTTCAGACGGCCTCTCCGATCAATTCGCCGTTGAGCAATAGCTTGCCCTCCACTGAGATGACCAATAAGGGTGATTTATCACTTAAAACCCCCGTCACCAATCCGGCATGGACCCGTGAGCTGGGCCAACAAATACAAGGCATGATACAAAATAATGGTCAACGTATTGCCCTTCACTTAAATCCGGTGGAACTGGGGCCGCTAATGGTTGAACTCAAAGTGATCGACAACCAGGCTCAAGTTCTATTGACTTCGGCCAACTTGCAGGTACGCGGCATTCTTGAAAGCGCCATCCCAGAGCTCAGAGAAAGTCTGGCTGAACAGGGTATTAACCTAGGTGAAACCATGGTTGGAGAACACCGCAATGACCAGCAACAGCAGCTTTCAGGTAACAACAAAGACGGTTCCCTTGGTGATGAGAGTGATGAACAACAGGCTCTCATGGGTGAAATTCAAGGTGACAGCCGTCCACTGGATATGAATGGGCGCATCAATCTCTATGTCTAGCCTATTGAAAGGCAAAGGAAGCACTATACAACGCACTTTTTCATAGGTTAGGAGCCCAATAAGCTCCTTTATACTCAACGTCCACTGTTGATAGTAAAACCAGGATCAATTTTATGGAAGGCACGAACGAAGCAGTCGCCGACAGTGAAACTGAAGACACTGGCGCAAAACCCGGAAAAAAGAAATGGCTTATCATTGTAGTAGCCAGTGTCCTCTGCCTGATCCTAGCCGCTGGGTATTTCTTCTATATGAAAGAAAACAGTGCCACATCCGAAGAAGGGGAACTGGGAGAGCAAGGCGAACTCATTGAAGGCCCTGACGGCGAGCTCATTGAAGGCGAGGAAGGCGTTGAAGAAGAATGGGTCGAAGCCCCACCGCCCATCTTTATCAAAATTGGTCCGATGACAGTCAATCTGGTCAGTAATGATCTGGGGCAACATTTACTGTACACCAGCCTCATTCTAAAGGTGGATAGCGAAGAAACTCAGGAAATAATCAACACTCATATGCCAGAAGTAGATAGCCGGCTACTGTTGCTACTTTCCAGTAAGACCGGGGAAGAGCTTGCGACTGTGGATGGAAAGACCGTCCTCACCGAAGAAATTCTTGCGCTCTTGGATAAACCATTTACCCAGCCACAACCAACACTGGGGATAAGCGCTGTGCTTTTCTCAGAGTTTATTTTGCAATAACAGGGCTACAGCAAATTTCATGACAGAAGGTAATGTTCTTTTACAGGATGAAATCGATGCACTGCTAAATACAGTTAGCGGTGATGAGGACGACACTTCGACAGCGCCCGTTGGTTCTCGAGTCCGCCCTTACGACCCATCAACGCAACACCGGGTGATCCGCGAGCGGCTTCATGCCCTCGATATGATCAATGAACGTTTTGCGCGGTCCTTTCGAATCGGTCTGTTTAATCTAATCCGTCGCAATGCGGATATCACCGTCGAGTCCATGCGCTATGAAAGTTACAGCACTTTTTCTCGCAATGTTCCAATGCCAACCAATATCAACCTGGTTGCCATGAAACCCTTGCAAGGAACCGCCATGATGGTGTTTCCACCCAATATGGTCTTTATGGTTGTCGACAACCTGTTTGGTGGTGACGGACGCTTTGTCACCAAGACCGATGGTAGAGATTTCACCATCACGGAACAGCGCATAATCCGTCGATTAGTCGGCCTAGCAGCCGATTCCTACCAGGAGTCATGGAAGAGCACATTTCCTCTGGATATCAATTATATACGGTCAGAAACACAGGCTAAATTCGCTAACATCACTAACTCCCCCAACGAAATTGTTGTCAACACCACCTTCCACCTGGAAGTGGGTAATTTGGCCAGCGACTTTCAAATATGCATGCCCTACGCAATGATCGAACCATTAAAAGACCTGCTAATTAACCCGGTGATTAACAGGGATACTCAAAGTGATCATATCTGGTCAAAACGCTTGGCCGGAGAAATCAAGGAAACCACGGTGGAGGTTGTCGCGGACTTCGTCAATGTATCTAAACGCATTAGCCAAGTATTAGCCTTAAAAGTGGGCGATGTGATACCCATTGAACTACCTAAAAAGATATCTGCACGCGTTGATGGTATCCCCATTATTAAGTGCCTATATGGTAGCCAGGGTAACAACCGGGCACTAAGCGTTATCGACGTAATTGAACATATACCCGTACCCAATCTGGCCAGTAGTGGTTTCAACAAAAGCGCCAAATTGCATGATGAGGAATCAGAAAAATGAGTAATCCTGAAGACACTGATCTAACCGTTGAAGAGGAAGATCCATGGGCTGAAGCCATGGATGAGCAGTCTGCAGATGAAGAATCTGTCGAGGAAGTATCGGTGGAAGAAGAATCTGCGGGGGAAGAAGCCGCTGAAGAGGAAGACCCTTGGGCTGAAGCCATGGATGAACAGTTGACTGAGGAGCCTGTGGCCGACGCAGTCCCCGAACAAGCTAACGAAAGCGCTACCGACGAGACAACGGCTGAAATGGTGGAAGAGACAGTCCCCGTCGCGCCCGCCCCTAAACCCACCCCCCAGCCAGCCCCTAAACCCACACAAGCATCCAATGTAAAAGCGGCCAGTGAAAAGGTCTTTAAGCCATTGAACACGGACGCTGGCCAAGCGGCTCCTCGTGAGTTAGAAATGATTATGGATATCCCGGTCAAACTCTATGTAGAGCTTGGCCGCACACGGATAACCATCAAACAATTACTGGAATTAACCCAGGGTTCTGTCGTGGAGCTTGAGGGTCTGGCCGGCGACCCCATGGACATTTTGATTAATGGCCACCTCGTTGCCCAAGGTGAAGTCGTGGTTGTTGATGAGAAGTATGGTATTCGTGTCACAGAGATCATCACCCCCTCTGAACGAGCCCAGAAGCTCAACCAATGAGTAATCTCGTCACTGTCAGTGAAGCCGGCACCCAAGCGGTGCCACAGGTAACCGCCACTAGCGATACCATGATTGCGATGGCCATGCTGGGGAAAACAGCCGCTGCGCTTGCTCTGGTTATCGCTGCTATTTGGCTCTGCAGTTATGCCATAAAACGAATCAATGGTCTCTCGGGGCTCTCAACAAAAAATATTCTTCGTATTGTATCCACCACGGCCGTAGGTCAACGGGAGCGTGTTGTGGTGGTTGAAATTCAAAACACCTGGCTGGTTCTAGGTGTGGGCACGGGGGAGATCAGTAAATTGCACGAACTGGAAGCGCCACTCGCCGAAGCCACCCCAAGCAGTCCTCAGGAGCAGTCGGAAGAGAGCTTCGCTAGCCGATTATTTAAAATTCGGCGGCGGGAAGATTCGTAAGTCATGCTAATGCGATTACCTCTCAGCAAAACTGCTTGCCTTAAAAGAATGTTTTCTAACAACACCAGAAAGTGGATTTTCGCCTTGACTGGCTTGGCCTCACTGCTCATTGCCGGGCAACTTCATGCTCAGGCCATCACGGGTGTAATAAGCCACCCCACAGCAGATGGCGGTCAGCAGTGGTCTATCCAACTACAGACGATACTGCTGCTCAGCAGTATGGCATTCATACCCGCCATGTTGCTGATGATGACCAGCTTTACCCGCATTATTATTGTACTGAGCCTTCTACGCACTGCGATAGGTGTTCAGGCAGCGCCCCCCAATCAAGTATTACTTGGTTTGGCACTGTTTCTCTCATTTTTTGTGATGTCACCAGTTTTCAATGAAATATACGAAACCTCATGGCCCAAGCTGACCAACGATGAAATCACGTTACAACAGTTTGCGTCAGAGGGCAGCCAGCCCTTAAAAGCCTTTATGATGAATCAAACCAGAGAGACCGATCTGGCACTGTTTGCCGGCCTGGCGAATATCGATTCACTGCAAAGCCGGGATGACGTACCCCTACGAATTTTAATGCCGGCGTTTATCACCAGCGAATTAAAAACAGCATTCCAGATTGGCTTTACTATCTTCATCCCATTTCTGATTATCGATTTGGTTATCGCCAGTGTATTGATGTCACTGGGTATGATGATGGTTCCCCCTGCTACGATTTCACTGCCCTTTAAACTGATGCTATTCGTGCTGGTGGATGGATGGCAGTTAATTATTGGCTCTCTCGCCCAGAGCTTTCACACTTAACCGAGATGGAATGAATCAATGACTCCCGAAATGATTATGGATTTGGCCACACAGGGTATGCGCGTAACGCTATATCTTGCGGCTCCGCTCTTGCTCACAGCCCTGTTTATTGGTCTGACTGTCAGCCTTTTTCAGGCGGTCACCCAGATCAATGAAATGACGTTGTCTTTTATCCCAAAAATCCTCGGTGTTTTTTTAGCACTGGTCTTATCCGGCCCCTTTATGTTGGGCCTGATCAGCGAATTCACTAAAACATTATTCTCGAATATTCCCATGATGGTGGGTTAGCCCCCAGTGATCGAAATCAGCTTTGCTCAAATGGAAGCATGGTTGAGCCTGTTTTTGTGGCCTTTCACCCGGATCAGTTCCTTTATTCTTGCCTCGCCAATTTTCGGGCACTCAAGCGTACCGGCTCGGGTCAAAGTTGGTCTGAGTATTTTCCTGACGATTATTATCAGCTCAACACTCCCCCCTCTACCCGCCATCCCTTTTACCTCATGGTCAGGTCTGGGGATATTAACTGAGCAGATTATTATTGGCCTATCCATGGGCTTAGCCCTGCATATTATGTTTACTGTCGTTCAAGCTGGAGGGGAATTTATAGGTATGCAGATGGGACTTGGCTTTGCTTCTTTCTTCTCCGCTGAGACCGGGGCGAACACAATGATCCTGTCGCGAATACTCTATCTCTTGACCCTGCTCATTTTTATCACACTGGACGCACATTTGATGGTCATTGAAACCATGGCCAATAGCTTTGTCACATTACCCATTGGTTTTGGTACGCTGAATGCGGGAGCCTTCGAACTTCTGGTACGCTTCGCCAGCACTATTTTCACCTCTGGCTTGCTGTTCGCCCTACCCTTGATGTCGGCCCTTCTAGTGATCAACCTAGGCATGGGCATACTCAACAGGGCCGCTCCCCAGTTCACCGTCTTTTCCATCGGTTTTCCGATCACGCTCATTGTTGGAATTTTTCTGCTGTCCGTTATTATGGGGGATCTTGCCCGCTTCTTGGAAAGCCTATTCAGTCAAGGGTTACTGTTTTTGGATAGTCTGATAGAGACAATGAAATAAGTTTGACGCCTGCAGAACCTCATCAGTAAATCACCCGCCACCAGCCCATCATCTTAATCACAGACGGCTCTACAATATGAAGACGCACCCTACTGACGGTTTATGATCTCTCTATATGAGGCTAAAGAGTGACAGCTTGCTAAGATCTACAAAGGTTTTTTGTGCCGCCTGTAAGCCCACCTGACGCATGCTGTATTCTGATACAGCCTTCACATAATCCAGATCCACTAGCTGAGACAGGGTTTTCTCGAAGGTTAATAGTTTATTGTCCCCGGCAACATCCGCCGCCTCCAGCTCATTTAACCTTGTACCGGTGGAAGCACGCATCGTCAATATGTTGTCAACACTGTTATCGAGCTTCCGCGTTGTCGTGGAAATAGTGTTGGATAGATTGGCTTTTTCAGCATCTGTTTGAGTTGGACTTTCTAATGCAGTAATGATCTTTTCTAAGGTCGCAAATATATCAGAATTCATCTGGGAGGCTTTATCAATGGTGACACTATCACCATCGGCAGGAACGCCATCAAAGCTCACGGACAACCCACCAATACTAATGGCTTCTCCGGGCTGGTAAGCCACTGGCGCACCGCCATTGACACTGTAGGTCGTGGTCGCGCCGGCCACAGAAAAATCCACAATATAGCCCAATCCATAACCGGGGTCACTGGCATCAATCACGTTGGGCCCCGCAAACGTCAAGCTACCAGTATTACCGGCATCCGCTTCAGCCAGATAACCAGCTCCACTTTGAACACTCCGAAATATTGAATCACCATTGTTGGCAACCTCCATCAGTCGCGATGAATCAATACGTACTTGGCGATCATTGCTGTCGCCTACATAGGCCACAGTTCCAGCAACATCCTTAACGAAGGGTGTGCTGTTGTCTTGATAACCACCAAACAAAAAACTACCATTGCCATCAGTGGCATTTGCTTGACTCAATACGGTATCAAGCACACCTCTTAATTCAGCAGCAATTGAGTTTCGATCAGAATCACTGAGGGTGTCGTTGGCAGCCTGCACCATCAGTGCTTTTGTTTTCACCATGACATCAGTGACGCCACTTAATGCATTTTCCTGCAGTGAAAGGGCGTTGGTAGCACTCAACCTGGCGTCTGCAAACTGCTCAGTTATCGCTTTAGACTGGGAAAGACCCAGCGCCTGCGTTGCTGCCTGGGGATCATCAGAGGGTGTCAGCATTCGGTTACCCGATGCCATTTTCTGCCCAATCTGGAGAAAATCAGACTGTTGTTTATTAATAGACGTTGCACTCTGGCTAAACATGGTGAGAGAGCTGATACGCATAATTTTAACCTCTTAACGCAGTCCGAGTATGGTGTCTAGCATTGTTCCGCCAACTTCGATCACTTTGGCGCTGGCCTGATAATACTGCTGATAGCGGATAAGGTTTGTTGCCTCCTCATCCAGATTTACACCCGACTCAGACTGCTGTAACGCAAACATTTGTTGGGTTAACCCCTCCTGAGCCGTCAAATTTACCCTCACTATATTGGTCTGGTTTCCCACGAAGCCGACCAATGAAGCATACGCCTGACTAAGGGTCGCAGAGCCACCAACCAATGTAGATTCCTGTAGATCCTGAAGTGCCAGCGCATTGCGGTTATCACCACTGCCGGCGGCAAAACCCGCTGCAATTTTTTCTGTGTCATAGATCAGGTTATTAATGCCCCCCGCCGCCCCACGGGTTGGCTGTATCTGGAAACGATCGCCGTCCACCAATAAAGCCGGGTTGTCCACGGTCATCATCAAACCATCAAAGGACAGCTGATTTGAACCATCGAGAGTAGCAGTAAAAGAGGTACCATCGTCCGCTCGACTAACAATAAATTCATTCGTCGCTGCGTTGCTCACTTTAATATTGTAATCAGTGCCGGTTAAGGCCGTACCATCAACAAAGGCCGTAGTGATCGCTGCAGTACCGGTATTCTTGTTATTACCGTAGGTAACTGGAGTACCAATGGAAAAAAAATCACCTCCGAGATCGCCATTCAGGTCGACACCGAGCTGATGCTGAGCATTAAAACCTGAGGCCAAGGACACGGCAATTTCACCCACCTGGTTCTGAACCCGATCCAGGGTCTCAGAACGGAATGAAAAGAACCCTCCGAGGCTACCGTTTTCAAACAGGTTCTCACTCATCTCTTTGATATTACCAGCAGAGTCCTCATAACCCACGACTATCCGGGTAGGGTCCTCTGCAGAACCTACAGCCTTCAAAGCAAACGCATCGCTACCCACCACTAAGGGCTGGCCATTACCAATGGATATGTTGTAATCCTCACCATCCTGAACCACCAAACGCACGTCTATCCGCTCACTTAACTCGGCAACCAACAAGTCACGCTGATTAAGTAACGCATTGGGTGGCTCTCCTGTTCTGGATGTTGCTATAGCAATATCGCGGTTTAATTTAGCAATCAACTCTGCAGCATTATTGATCTGACTAATTTCATTATTAATTTGGGTATTGATGTCTCCTTGCATATCTTGCAGGTAGTCATCAACGGATCGTAGCTGACCGGAAAGTGTATCTGCAGCGCCAATCACTGCTTGACGTGCGGCGGATCCCGAAGGAGTTGCCACCAAGTCTTCAATGGCCGAGAAAAAGTTCTGCATCAAGGGCGCTAAACCCGCATCACTATCGGCAAGCAGGTTGTCTATCTGGCTCACCTGGGCTTCGTAATTTTGTAAACCGGATAAAGCGCTTGTCGAACTGTTAAGTTGGGAGGCAATAAAATAATCGAACTGGCGCTGTACGTCGGTAGCTCGAACGCCGCCGAAGCCCGTTTCTTCAAGTAACGTAAGTTCCCGGTTATACCCAGGAGTATAAACATTGGCGATGTTGTTGCTGGTCGTGTTGAGAGCAACCTGTGCTGTGTGCAATCCACTGACACCAATGGAAAAAATACTCATCAAACGCCCCTTACTTAGTTACATCCAATATATTATCGACCGTATTTGAAAATTCTTTACCTAACAACAAGACTGACGTTACTCAACCTGAGGTCAACCCCTCTCGCCCCTTGTTTATCAGTGCAATCAATTTTTCAGCATAACGGGGGTCCGTAGCATACCCAGCCTCTTGCAATGCCCATGCAGCTTGTTCAGCATTTCCCGCTGTTAACACGTCTTTGTAGCGAGCTTTACTGCCAAGCAGTGTGGCGTAATCCTTGAAAGACTGTTCGTAGGATTCATAAACCCGGAACTTGTCGATCACTTCTGTACGCACACCATTCACATACTCATGGGTGGTCACTGAGGTAGTTCGGCCCTGCCAGTTGGCACCTGCCTTGATACCAAACAAGTTGAAACTGTTATCACCTTCTGCCGTAGTAATATTATGTTTCCCCCACCCGGTTTCCAATGCGGCTTGAGCCAGAATTAATTCTGCAGGGACACCCGTAGCACGACTCGCCTCAGTGGCTGATGGGGCCAAACGACGAAAGAATTCGCTGCTCTCATTTTTAACAGCCGGGCCAGATGTGGTGGCCAATATTGAGGGGGGGGACGGGAGAGAGCTCGACGCTTCTTCCAGGGCTGACAGCGGGTTATTTTTCAACGCCATATCATTTCTTGGCACAGCGCTGGTTGACGGGGCTGAATGAACCCGAGTCTCAAAACCCTGTAAATTTTTGGGCGCTATTCGAGGAATATCTGCAAGCGCACTGGCTTTATTCAGTTTTTCTGACAACTGCTTCTGGCTGGAAAGACTGGCGATCAATTGATCCGCCAGGCCAATACCGCGACCGGCGAGTTCTTGGGACCACTGCTGATCCATCATGGATTCGTAAAATTCTGTCTGCGAGCTACCCAGCAAGTCAGACTTGGGTATCGCTGCTCGCATACTCTTTAGCATGGACTGAAAAAAAAGTGCCTCAAATTGCTGGGAGGCTTCTTTCAGCGCTTCTTCTGAATTATTTTTTGCACCTAACTTGAGACGGTCAAGCCCCTGAACATCCAAGGCAAACTGTTTCTCCACTGAACCAAGACTCATTACAGAATCTCCAACTCGGCTCGCAATGAACCGACAGCCTTCAGTGCTTCAATAATAGTCATCAAGTCCTGGGGAGTTGCCCCCAGGGTATTTAGGGCGCTTACCACTTCGGACAGGTCTGCACCTTCAACCATTTGCAAACTACCAAACTCTTCCTCAATAGTGACCGTACTGCGGGGAACCACGACTGTTTCTCCCACACGACTGAAGGGACCTGGCTGGCTCACTTCGGGGCGACTATCAATGGTAATCGTGAGATTTCCATGGGCAACCGCTGCGGGATACAGGGTTACACGACGATTGAATACCACCGAACCTGTTCGGGAATTTATGACCACCTTAGCTGCCGCTTCACGTGGGTTAATCTCCACGTTCTCCACTTGCGCCATAAATCCTACCCGGTCATTACTCAACTGCGGCCCTTTTATTTGAATCACTCGGGCATCGAGTGCCGAGGCAACAGGAAGACCAAATTCTTCATTAAGGGAAGTCACCACCTGTCGGGCCGTGGTAAAGTCCGCTTTTCTCAGTTGTAATTCCAGTAACCCGCCGTCACTTCCCAGTTGTAATGGCACTTCTTTTTCTACCGTAGCCCCATCACTGATACGACCACCAGACAACTGATTAACCTGAGTGCTACTGCCCCCAGACTCTGCCCCTGCGCCGCCTACCAGGACATTACCTTGGGCAATCGCATAAATCTGGCCATCAGCACCTTTAAGCGGGGTCATTAACAGGGTTCCGCCCCGCAAACCACGAGCATTACCCACTGATGACACCACCACATCCAGTTTCTGCCCCGGACGGGAAAATGGTGGCAGTTTTGCAGTGACAATCACCGCCGCTATATTACGCAACTGCATATTGGTGCCAGCGGGTACGGTGATACCCAGCTGAGACAACATATTAGTCAAACTTTGCCCGGCAAAAGGGGCCTGCATAGTTTGGTCACCGGTCCCATCAAGACCAATCACCAGACCGTAGCCAATGAGCGGGTTGTCACGCACGCCCACAAAATCGGCCATATCACCCAGCCGTTCCGCCATCAGGGTTTGAGAAAAACCCAAACAGATAATACAAAACCAAAACTGGAGGGATTTTAACCCTCTGCAGTTGGAAAAGAAGATAGAAAATGGCATGAACGGTTTCATAAGAAAGGTCCTGCAATCATGAAGAAGCGCTGCAGCCAGCTCATTTTCTGGGCATCGCTAATATAGCCCTTACCCGTATATTCAATATGGGCATCTGCAACCTTGGTAGAGAGCACCGTGTTCTCTCCTGAAATAGTGCGCGGATTAACAACTCCAGCAAAACGAATAAATTCTGTACCCTGATTAATACCAATGGTTTTCTCACCAGCAACCTTGAAATTGCCATTCGCTAAAACTTCCATCACAGTGACGGTGATTGTGCCCGTCAAATTGTTATTGGCACTGGAGCCACCACTACCGTTGAAATCATTCTCACCAGCGATCTCCAGAGCATAATCGCCGAGCTTTTCAAGCCCTTTTGGCAGGAGGGTTGGGGTCAACGATGATGATGAGTTGTTAGAGGCATTAGATGCTGAATTTTTGCTGGCACTGGCCTTCTCATCAAGCATAATCGTTAAAATATCGCCCACCCTACGAGGTCTGCGATCTTCGAATAGCGGATAGAAACTTTGGCTTCCCTGGTAGATTGAACCGTTTGCTTCAGGTACATAGGCTTCGGGGATACTCGTTGGTGTCCAGGCCTCTTTTTCCTTTTTCAAAAAGTTACCTGCACACCCTACCAATGAAAATACTTGGCTGAGAATGAGTGTAATGAACAAAGCTCTAAACATTATTTTTTCTCATCGCCCCTGCTAGAGTTGTGCCAGACGAGCCAGCATTTCATCGCTTGTCTGAACGGCGTTACTATTTATCTCATAGGCCCGTTGGGTTTGAATCATATTGACCATTTCCTCAACCACATTGACGTTGGAGGTCTCAACAAAACCCTGATAAAGCGAGCCCGCGCCGTTCATACCCGGGATACCCTCATTGGGCGTACCGGATGATGTGGTTTCCAAGTACAGGTTTTCACCTATGCTTTGCATGCCAGTGGCGTTCACAAACGTAGAAAGGGTTAACTGCCCCACTTGCGATGACTGGTTGTCACCAGGCAGGGTCACAGAAACAACACCATCCTGACCAATACTGATGGACAGTGCATTGTCGGGAATGATGATCGCCGGCTCAACGGGATACCCACCCGCCGTCACCAACTGACCATTTTGGTCGATTTGAAAACTACCATCTCGAGTAAATGCATTATTACCATCGGGCATCAACACTTGAAAAAAACCTGCTCCACTAATGGCAAGATCCCGAGAATTATCCGTTTGCTGCAGGCTACCCTGAGTGTGTAGTCGCTCCGTGGCCACCGGACGTACTCCGGTACCGACTTGCAGACCGGATGGCAGGTTGTTCTGAGTGGTCGCCTGTGCGCCGGGCTGCCTCATGTTCTGATACAACAGGTCTTCGAATACGGCACGAGACCGCTTAAAACCATTAGTGCTCACATTTGCCAGGTTATTGGCAATGACATCCATTTGGACCTGTTGTGCTTCAAGGCCGGTTTTCGCTGTCCATAATGATCTAATCATAATCGTATCTCCCGTTCATTCTAACCCTGCATAGACAGCAAACTGTTTGCTCTCTGGGCATTTTCACTAGCCGTTTCAATCACTTTTAATTGCATCTCATAGCGCCGGGCGTTAGCAATCATCGCCACCATACTTTCTAGCGGATTAACGTTACTTCCCTCCAGAGCCCCTGAAACCATCCGAGCCTCTTCATCCTGCTTCAAGCTGGGCGATGTACCATCTTCTAAGGGCATGGTCCGAAATAAACCATCATCTCCTCGGATCAGGCCAGCTTCACCCGGTGTAACCAGTTTCAGGCGAGCAGTAGCAACCAGGGCATCGGGATCTTCACCCTCACCAATAGAACTGATGGTGCCATCGCTGCCTACAGACAGAGCGGCGCCCAATGGAAGGACAATAGGACCGCCTTCACCAACCACCGGATGGCCACCACTCATCAGAAGGCCATTGGCATCAACCTGTAAATCACCTCGACGAGTGTAGGCCTCACTACCATCGGCACTCTGTACAGCAAGCCACCCATCACCATCAATCGCCACATCCAAATCGCGACCCGTCGTACTGATGGGCCCAGTGGAAAAATCGGAACCCGGTGTGGTTGCCATCACGCCGACACGTGTTGACGGTTCCCCATCTGCGGATAAAGGCATGGATTGCATAGCAGCCAGTTGGGCACGAAACCCACTGGTCGTTGCATTCGCCAGGTTGTTATTAATAACCGCCTGCTGTTCCAGCGTCTGCTTCGCGCCGCTGGCCGCTGTGTAGATAAGATGATCCATTGTTAGTGCCTATTACCCGTTAGAGCCTATTATTAATACTAATTAAAGGTTAACTGCAGCTTGAAGAACCTCATCCTGAACCTTAATAGTCTGGGTGTTGGCCTGGTAGTTACGCTGGGCAATAATCAGGTTCACGAGCTCCTTGGTTAAATCCACATTGGAACTTTCAACCACCCCAGCTTCCAAGCTGCCCAACACACCGGTGCCAGCAAGACCCAACAACGGTTGCCCAGAGTCCCCCGTCTCACTCCAGGCGTTATCACCAATGGGGCGCAATCCTTCAGGGCTGGTAAATTTAGCGAGAAGAATGGTGCCGAGAACTTGCGTCTGCTGGTTTGCATAATTACCGACAATATTACCGCTATCATCAATTAAGACGCCGACTAGGTTACCCGAGGTATACCCATCCTGATCCACAGCATTCGGATCAAATTCCGTGGCAAACTGGGTAGCATCAGTAAGATCAAGGGACATATCCATGTTCGATACACCACCACCCGGCGCATAGGTAAAACTGCCCAATCCAGCCGTCCCCACCAAGATGCCGTTGGTATCAAACGTTAGGGTTCCGGTCTCTGGTGCCACCTCCGTGCCTCTGGACATTTTCACTTCCCAGGCGTTATCAGCCGTTTTAGTGAAATACAAAGTAGAACTGTGAGCATTCCCCTGAGAGTCATAAATAGTGGCATTGTGGGAATACGAGTAAGTCGTTTCATCGGCTGCATCAAAGGGCACCGTTAATCTATCGACAGCTACTGCCCTAGCATCAAGGTTCATGGCCATCCCAACGGACGTTGTTGCCTGAGCGGGCAAACCACCAGAACCCAACTGAAGCTCTATGGGAGACCCACCTGCACCACCCGGGGCGAATCCTGTCAAATGGGCTCCTTGGGCATTAGTAAAATACCCATCACTGTCAATCGTTAATTGGCCATTCCGCGAATAAACCACTTGATCGTTCTGAACCATACGAAAAAAACCTTCGCCGCTAATCGCTAGGTCAAGATTTCTCCCCGTACTTTCCAAAGTGCCAGTAGTAAAGTCCTGTTGCACATCTGACACCCGAGTACCCAACGCTGTATTTGCTTCGGCAAAAACATCGGAAAACAGGGTTCGTCCACCCTTAAAGCCCACCGTTTGGGAGTTAGCAATATTGTTACCAATAACTTCTAGGTTAGTAGCGGCCGCATTAAGACCGCTAAGTGCTTGTGAAAAACCCATATTTTTATCTCCTTAGAGAGTGAGGTATATTGTTAAAATTCAGTATGTTGATGTTAAATAAGCTCGATCAAAGTATTTGCCTGACATCTTCCAGTGTCACCGGATCAGCCACACCGCCCAGATCAAGGCGGGTACCGCCTTCTTGATCCGGACTCACGGCCTGAACAAGTGCATAGTTAAAGGTGTTACTCCCAATCACACTGGTATCACTGCCTACTGCTTGGACAACAACCCGATAAGCGCCTTGGGGAGCAAACTCCCCTGATTCAAGAATCCCGTCCCAAACGAAAGAGTCATATCCGGCATCCATGGCACCCAAATCAAAACTACGTACAACCTGACCACTACCATCGACAATGGAGGCGGTCACTTGCTCAGCTGGCGAGCCAATTTCTATACCAAATGGTGTCGATACACCCTCACTGCCGACCAGCAATTGATCCCCAGGCACCATGACGGCTTTACCGATCAAGCTTGCCGCTTGAAGGGCCTGCCCTGCCTCAATCTGGGTATTGATTCCATTGAGTGTGGCATTCAGTTCTTCAATACCATTAACGGTGTTGATCTGAGCAAGCTGGGAGGTCAACTCCGCATTTTCCATTGGATTCATCGGGTCTTGGTTTTTAAGCTGAGTAATCAGCATGGTCATAAAATTATTCTGTAAATCCTTAGCGCTTTGGTCCGATGCTTGTGATGTGCCCTTAGCACCAGGAAGCTGGTTAAATTCGACAACACTATCGATCGACATAATTATCCCTCTCCCAAGGTCAGGGTTTTCAGCAATAACTGCTTGCTGGTATTCATCACTTCCACATTGGCCTGGTAAGAACGAGAAGCAGAAATCATATTCACCATTTCATGTATCGGATCCACATTTGGCATTTCCAAGTAGCCCTCTTCATTGGCTAACGGATGCTCTGGACGGAATACCAGGGGCATGGGTGAGTCGTCTTCAATCACTTTTGATACTCTGACGCCGCCAAGGCTATCGGCATTTTTTGCCGCACTTTCAAACATCACCTGTTTCGCCCGGTAGGCTTTACCATCTGGCCCAGCAACACTTTCAGCATTAGCCAGATTACTCGCCGTGACATTCATCCTCTGAGACTGAGCCGTCAGAGCTGAACCTGAAATTTCTAGAATTGAAAACATCGACATAATCTTTACCTGCGTGTTCTGGCCATTAAATCAACAACACCTATTACTCACTGATCACCGCACTACTACTCTGGTCTCATCGCAGATTTGAGACCGCGAATGTAACCATTCAAAAAAGTCAGACTTGCCTGCTGCCGCACTGAGTTGTCAGAAAACTGTGCCCGCTCTGTTTCCATCTCCACAGTATTTCCATCCATACTTGGCTGCGCTGGCACACGATAATTCAGCCCATGTACAGAAGAGCCTCCACCCTGCTGACTACCTGACAGGTGAGCCTCTGAGGTGGTATCAAGCTTTATGCTGTGCATGCCCGCCCGGCCACTTTTTACCGCCTTGGAGAGTTCACTGGAGAAATCAAAATCACGCGCCTTATAATTAGGTGTGTCAGCATTGGCTATGTTGCTGGCCAAAACTTTCTGGCGCTCCTGCCGCAAATTCAACACCTCTTTAGAGAAGTTAAACGAATCAGTCAGCTTGTCGATCATGATGAAACCTGCCAAAGAAATTATTTACGGAACCCAGTGTAGATAGAGTGCCGTCAAGACAAAGTGCTAAAAAGGGCATGTTTTGACAGCTATTTCCATCAAACGGGAAAATAGTGGGTCGTTAGACTCTGCACAACAAACAAAGAGACAGCCCTCTGTAGAAATTGATTATGCAGCGCCAAACCAGCACACATAAACATCGAAAATTCAGAAGGTTACAACTTCTGTTGCTTTTACTTATATCGAGCGCATCAGCATTATCACAACCGGATACAGACAATAATGTGGTGCTAACGACAGCCAAACTGTTTCTTCAACAACAAGCTGAGGCTCTAGCAGGACAAGTTAATATAGAAATCGACATGCCCTCGACACAGTTTCCTCCCTGCGAAAAACCCGAAGCATTCCTACCCAAAAACAGCCCGCTTAAGCCCGGCAGAGTATCCGTTGGGGTTCGCTGTGGAACAAAAATGCAAACAGTTCGCTATATGCAGGCATTTATCTCGGTTATAGGCACTTACGTGTCTGTCGTTGACGGCATCACCCCAGGTACCATTATTAGATCAACCGATATAGAAGAAGTGATAGGCAATCTGAGCAAACTACCGGCTAGTGCAATCAACTCCGCTAATGACGCTATTGGAAAAATGAGTAAAATGCGACTGAGAGCTGGCACAGCGGTACTTCAGCAACACCTAACCACCCCATCAGTGGTTAAAAGAGGCGAACAGGTCACCGTTGAGACGGGAGGGAAAGGGTTCAAAATATCCCGACAGGGAGAAGCGGTTGAGTCAGGCGGTATTGGAGATATTATTGACATCAGAATATCCAAAAAAGAAACACTCACGGCAACCATAACCGGTCCCGGCAGAGCCTCCCTTAAATAGTGACCGCAAATTAGCGGGATACGTTGCCACTCACACACTATTTCTGACACCCAACGGCTATGTGCCATCACTAGAAAGAAACGCTGAGCCCGTTGAGAAACCCCATTCAAGTATCTACCCATCCTGCCGATAGAACAGTATGCGGAAATGAATGATTCCGGGCCTTGCCCCTGCTTGAAAAAATTATTTTAAATAATGATTAAAGTTCTATGTTCTGCGGCCGAATACATAGTTAAGGAACTTTAAAAACGAGGCGTCCCTTGAAAATCAATAGCACAACATCACACATACAGACCCAGCAAGCGGATCAGGCTAAAGCAAAAAGTGCTGAAAAGGCCACAAGCCAATCAGCCACACCAAGCTTTGTCGCCCATCTAAGCTCCGCCGCTACTGCTGATACTAGCCGTGACATTGATGCTGCTCGCGTTAGCGAGTTACAGGCGGCCATCAAAGATGGCAAACTGGAAGTCAATGCCGAAAAAATTGCCGACAGCCTTATCGAAAGCGTCAAAGACTTACTAACGAGTGAAGCCGCATGAGCCTACACGCACTTTTTAACACCCAAAAAACCTACCTAGAGCAACTGGAAGCTCTTTTAGAAAGTGAGCAGTCGGAATTGATGTCTGCCGGTGTCAATGGCGATCTTCTCAGCCAACTTGCCGAAGAAAAGAGCGGTAAAATTCAAATGCTCGAGCGCCTGGAGCTTCAGCGCCGCAACGCCCAGAAGCAACTGGGCTACACGGATGACCTCCAGGGCACAGAGCAGGCCACAAAAGACGCCGGCTGCCTCAATGAATGGCAGGACATTTTGGCCACCGCAGAACGGGTTATCCACCAGAACAATGTCAATGGTAGCCTTATAGAAAGACAGCTCACTCACAACCAGAAAGCACTCAATACGCTGACGGAAGTGTCTGGCAAACCGCTTTACGGATCAGATGGTCGCTCCCCACAGAATCGCAGCAGCGTCAATTCTTCTGCCTGAATAACTTCTCAGCCCGTTTAACGCCCATACGGAGCACAGCCTTGTGAATAAAACAGTTCGAACAACAGACGACGAGGAAGTCACTCTCGACTTTCTCATGGCCCTTCAGCCTGTCTATACACGCAACCTCGATGTCGCCGCCTTTGAACTCCTGCTGGAAGACTCCGTCGACAAATCAACCGTTGACACCTCTGACCTGTGCTCGCTGGTATTAGACACCTACGGCAGTATCTACCAAAACGGAAAGGTCAA
>JAGPWA010000098.1 GCA_018066715.1 Porticoccus sp.
GCCTCCATTGCTATCTTTGTTGCGATGATCTTCGATGGCCTTGATGGTACTGTGGCGCGAATGACCAATACATCCAGTGAATTTGGGGTTCAGTACGACAGCTTGTCTGATATGGTTTCCTTTGGTGTGGCCCCGGCGGTGGTGGCTTTCAGCTGGATACTCAATGAAGTAGGTAAGATTGGCTGGGCTGCAGCCTTTATATATGCCTCCTGTGCGGCTCTAAGGTTAGCCCGCTTTAACACCCAAGTTGATACGGTCGACCAGCGGTATTTTATTGGTATTGCGAGCCCTACAGCTGCCGCATTAGTGGCTGGGATGGTCTGGAGCAGTTATGACGTAGAGCCAACGACTCAACTGGCTCTGGCTGCGGCACTGGTGACAGCCCTTTCTGGATTGTTAATGGTCTCTAACTTGCGCTACCACAGTCTTAAAGGCATGGACCTGAAGGGGAAGGTTCCCTTTGTAGTTATTTTTTCCATAGTGATGGCTCTCATTATCGTCACTATTGATCCACCCCGAATTTTATTTCTACTAGCTTTGCTTTACAGTCTGTCAGCACCACTAATGTGGGTGTGGGGCAAGGTAAGACCAGCCAAAGCATAGTTTTTATTCGGTGCTTGGCAAACAGGTTGAAACCTGTTTGAATAAAGCCCTACAAACGATTTGTTATTAGCGATAAGTCATGAACCCTAGTCGTAATACAACAGTTTTTTTTCAGCGGGGCATCTTGTCTCGTTGCACTGTCGCTCGTCTGTTTCTACTCCTGCCCTGAGGGGCATATTCTTTATATCCACAATTTTATTATTCTCATTTGCAAATCTTTCCCGTCACAGGGAGAATTCGCGTAACTATTTTGTCCTGTCTTTGTTTTGTCCTCTTGTGAGGGTACAAGGGCGTAATATCTGGAGTAGTAACTGATGGACAAGCAACATTTAGTGATATTTGACACAACGCTCCGTGATGGTGAGCAAAGCCCTGGTGCTTCTATGACCAAGGAAGAAAAGGTGCGTGTGGCGAAGTCATTGGAAAAATTGAAAGTGGATGTGATTGAGGCCGGTTTTGCGATTTCCAGCCAAGGTGATTTTGAGGCCGTGAAAGCCATTGCTGAAACAGTAAAAGACAGCACTGTTTGCAGTCTCGCACGTACCACAAACATGGATATTGAGCGTGCGGCAGAGGCATTGAAAAAGGCTAACTCCGGGCGTATTCATACCTTTATCGCCACATCCCCCATTCACATGCAGTACAAGCTGAAGATGTCACCGGATCAGGTCGTTGAAAAAGCGGTGTCAGCAGTAAAATTGGCACGTAACCTCATGGGTGACGTTGAATTTTCATTGGAGGATGCAAGCCGCTCAGAATTTGATTTTATGTGCCGAGTTGTTGAGCAGGTCATTGATGCTGGTGCTCAAACAATCAATTTGCCTGATACCGTTGGCTACGGATTTCCGGAAGAGTATGCAGAGACCATTGGACGCCTGATTGAAAATGTCCCTAACTCGGACAAAGCGATTTTTTCAGTACATTGTCACAATGACCTAGGTTTGGCCGTTTCTAATTCATTGGCTGCCGTTATGAAGGGCGCCCGCCAAGTGGAGTGCACTATTAATGGTCTTGGAGAACGTGCGGGCAATGCTGCACTGGAAGAAGTGGTGATGGCGGTAAGAACCCGCAAGGATATTTTCCCAGTGGAGACATCTATTGATACCAGTCACATCGTATCTACATCGCGATTGGTTTCCAGTATTACAGGCTTTCCCGTGCAGCCCAATAAGGCCATTGTCGGTGCCAATGCATTCGCCCATGAGTCTGGGATTCACCAGGATGGGGTGCTGAAATTCCGCGAGACCTATGAAATTATGAAAGCGGAAGACGTGGGTTGGAGCACCAATAAAATTGTACTGGGCAAGTTGTCTGGTCGGGCAGCATTTTCTGCACGCTTGGAAGAATTGGGTACACAGTTTGAAAACAAAGAGGATCTCAATGAGGCCTTCGTTAGATTCAAAGCGTTAGCGGATAAGAAGCGTGAAATTTACGATGAAGATCTTCAGGCGTTGGTGTCTGAAGTTCAGGAGAGCGGGTCAGAGGGTGACAAGATTACGCTGGAAAGCCTTGAAGTGATTTCGAAGACAGGCCAACTGCCCCACGCTGAACTTACCCTGAATTACAAGGGCGAGTCATATCACGCAACATCTGATGGAGATGGGCCAGTGGATGCTGTCTTCAAGGCCATCGAACAGCTTGCGAAGAGTGATACCGAGTTGAAACTATATTCTGTGAATGCGGTAACAGCTGGGACTGATTCCCAAGGTGAAGTGACCGTTCGGCTTGAGAAGGGCGGACGTATCGTTAATGGCCAGGGTGCAGATACAGATATATTGGTGGCGAGCGTCAAGGCGTATCTAAACGCACTTAATCTGCTGGCAAATCCTGACCGATTACATCCACAAATGGCAGGTGTTTAAGGTTACGGATGATGACGCCTGAGCTGCGAAACTGGTACCTCTCTAATCTGGGTATTGTGCAATACCAACCCAAAGGCGAGGAGCCAGTATCGCTGTCTTTTCAGGCCCCTTCATCTGGTGAAGAGGCTAGTTCTGTTGTTTACTCGGCCAAAGAGGACGTGGCCAGTATCCTAAAGTTCGTTGATAAAGCTAAAAATAGTACCTCTCAGGCAACCGAGGAACCAGTGTTTGAGAGTAAGCCTGTCTCAGTCATTGATGAGGTGATGAGTTTCAGGCTGGCATGCTGGCAACCTTGTGATGACTTACTGGTATTCAATCAATTCCCCCTCGGTACAAACCCTGAACCCGAAGAGCTCCAATTATTGAGTAATATTCTGCGAGCTATTGGTCGGTTGCCTGATGGGTTGCCTGCTCCTGAATTAATTGACTGGCCAATGAGCCATGGTGGTGAGACGGATGAGCCTGCTGCACGTAGTATGTTGTCCGTTTTTCTAGATGCTCGGATAACAAAGCGGGGTGTTCTTTGGGTCTTACTGATGGGCGATGTGGCGACAAAGCTGTTATCGCCTTCAGAAAAGACCTATGCGGAGTCAGTGGGGGTCATCGAGGAAATTGCGGGAGGAGCAAAAATTATTGTGGTGCGAAGCCTGCAAGAAATGTTGAAAGCTCCCGATGCAAAGGCTGAAACGTGGCAAGCGATCAAGTCCTTGGCAGACAGAACCTGAGTATTCTAGCGGGTGTTCGTCCTATGGTGGCTGAAGATGTGCCCCATGTGAGCGCTATCGAGCAGCAGGCCTCCCCCCACCCCTGGCGTGAAAGCCAGTTTCTAGAGAGTGTTTCTAAACATCATTGCTTAGTGCTGACTCTAGAGGCCGAAATCATTGGTTACGCGGTTTATACCATTGTGGTTGGGGAAGCAGAAATCCTGAATATAGCGGTCCACCCTAGTGACCAAGGGAAAGGGTATGGGCGTCAGCTACTCGATCATTTGATGACCATTGTCTCTGAGCAAGCCGAGCGATTCTTCCTTGAAGTGAGGGCGTCTAATCACTCGGCTATTCATCTTTATCAGGATGTTGGATTTGTGGAGATTTGTTTACGTCGAAATTACTACCAGACATCTTCCGGGCCAGAAGATGCCATTGTTATGGCGATAGACTTTCACTTTGGCTTGTAAATATGTCTCCATGACCCTAATGTTTGGTGAAGAATCGACTTTTGTAGCAGTTTGATTGTGATGCAGTTCACAAAAAAGTGTACTTAGACGGATTATTTTGTCCATTGGTCGGGGTATTGGACCGTGCTATATCCGCTGAAGTTGGTTTTTTTTAGAATGTCTAGACTGCTCTCTGAACCGTTTATCAGGAAGATGACTATGGAACGTACAGCAGGCCAAGTTAGCGAATCTACAAGCTTTGATATGGCTGGGCTGATGCTGCATCGCCTACCACTTTGTTTGGGGGTAACTGCGGGTTTCTGTCTGATTCTGGCCTATGCCTGGCAGCAGGTGTTTTCGACTTGGCAGATGATTGCCTGGTCTGCATATGCAGTCAGTGTCTTCATTATAGGATGGTGGTTGATTCGACGGTTGTCAGAGTCTCTTAATGCGGTAGGCATGACTATCAAGCTGGTCGAGGACATCAACAATCTGACCGTAGTTCTTGCCATAGCAACGGGTTTGATTTGGATCTGGGCCAGTGGACTTCAGTTTTACCATCGCGGTTCTGATCAGTGGCTCTATCTTTCTATTCTCATTGGTGCCGCTGCCAGTAGCGGCATGCTATTCAGTTATAACATCAAGGCTGCGTTGATTAAGGTGGGAATGGTGCTGTTACCCTGCACCATTCAGGTTTATTTAGCAGATCAAAATGCCAGTGCCTATTTTGTCGCATTTACTCTTATTTATCTGGCCACCCTGTATCTGGTTCTGATTCAGTTTCACCGTCTTCTCGAGAAAAATGTGTCACTGAGAATTGAATCTGAGCAGGCGGCAAAAAAACAGTCTGAAGTAAGCTATCTTTTTGAACAGCATTGGCTGAATGCACCTTTAGCTGCGATTCAGTGGGACCGAGATAACTGTGTCATTGATTGGAATCCCAACGCGGAATGCCTATTTGGTTATTCGAAGTCGGAGGCCTTGGGTAAGCATGCAGATTACTTTGTGGCAGATTCCTCACGGGATCAATCCAAGCAAATGTGGTCCGCTCTATTTCAGCGGAAAAAAGAGGGCAATCACAGCGTTCACGAGGTTAAACATAAAGAGGGAGATATATTGACTTCTGAGTGGTACAACACACCGTTATTAAAAGACGGTAGGTTGATTGGGGCTGCATCATTTGTGGAGGACATTACCTCGAAGATGGAAGCCAAGGACACCATTCAGCGGCAAGCCACCTACGACAATCTCACTTCGCTACCAAATCGCCGCCGTATGATGGATGAATTAGAGCGGGCTATATCTCGTTCCCAACGTACTAAGCAGTATGCTGCTGTACTCTTCCTCGATTTGGATCATTTCAAAGATATTAATGATACCCAGGGCCACCATGTGGGTGATTTGGTATTGCAGTTCTTTGCTAAGACTCTTCGAAAGGCAGTACGTAATCAGGATGTCGTGGCCCGTTTTGGTGGTGATGAATTTGTTGTATTGATTGAGGATTTGGGGAAGAAAGAAGCTGATGCGCGGACCAAGGTGCTTGCCATTGCCGATAAGATAATGGAAATGGGCAAAGAAGTGGGTAAGCATGAAGGACTTGAATATGAGGTTGAACTCAGTGGTGGCATTGTCATTTTTAACAATGATAGGTATTCATCTCACGATATTCTGAAACAGGCTGATTTGGCTATGTATCGGGTGAAGGATGGCGGTCGCAAAGGATTCAGTTTCTATGATGAATCGATGACGGTGGAAGCCGAGTATCGAGTCACGCTGATTCATGAATTACGCCAGGGTGTGGAAAACAAAGAATTTGATTTGCACTTCCAGCCGATACTCGACCCTTCAGGAAAAATGATCTTTGCAGAGTCTTTATTACGCTGGAGACGTCCATCTCAGCGCATTGTTCCAGCTGGGGAATTTATCGATTTTATGTCCACTCTGCCAATGATGAATGAAGTGGGTTTATGGGTATTTGAAACGGTCTGTGAAAATATTATCAACTGGTGTGAGAAAGGGCAGTGGACTGATGATATGTCGATATTTGTCAATATCAGTCCCAAGCAATTCCACAATGACAAGTTTTCAGAAGACATTAAAAAAATCATTGAAAAACATGGGGTCAACCCTCATCAGTTAGTCTTTGAGATTACGGAGGAGAGCTTGATTCATGATCTAGATAAAGTTCGCGCTCAGCTCATGGACCTCATTGACTACGGTATACGAGTTGCCTTGGATGATTTCGGTACGGGGTATTCCTCTCTGGCTATGCTGCAAAAGTTACCGGTTCAGTTTGTCAAACTGGATAGAGAGTTCATTAGTAATCTTGATGTTGATGAAGATGGTGAGTCTCACTCAATCGTTAGGGCGGTGATAAAGCTCTGCGAAATTATGTCACTCAAAGTTATTGCCGAAGGGGTTGAAACTGAAAAACAGTATCACGCATTAAAAGACATGGGTTGTGACTATTTTCAAGGATACTATTTCCATAAACCCATGGCAGCGCTTGAGTTTACAAAGCTGATCAATCCTGAGCGTGGGGATAATTCTCTTAAGTTGGTAGCCAGTCGAACATTAACCGATTAGATTATTAATTTAATACCAAGGGTTTATCTCTGCCTTTCTTTCAGCTATATAGTGATTGGTTTTGATTACCTTGGATACTGTTCTAGAGTCACTTTTATCCATGTCTGGATTTAGATGCCTGGGATAAAAAAGCTTATAGTCATCGAATGAACAAACAGAAAAGAAAGTGGCCGATATTACTTCTTGTGCTGGATCTTCTAGGGGCGATAATAGCCGCTGTAGGTCTTATCGAATATTTAGATACTGGCAGTTTGAATGCCATTATATTGCTCGTAGCAGGGCTGTTTTTAATGCTACCGCTGATACTACATATTCTTAAGCTGATGCCTCGAAAAGGCACAGGTAACTCTAAGGGAGAACATTGATGGAATTGGAATTTGCCTACTGGCATTGGTTGGTGCTGGGCATTGCCCTAGTCATCATTGAAATTTTTCTGCCGAGTTTCACCATCCTCTGGTTTGGCCTCGGCGCTATTGTCGTGGGTGTCGTTCTTTGGCTGTTCCCCGATATGGCATTAGTTGTACAGTTATTGATATGGCTTGTGGCATCCTGCGGTTTTGTCTTGTTCTGGTTTAAAGCGCTTAAGCCAAAAATGATCGACAAGACCAGTGCCGGAATCGCCCGAGATTCAGCCATTGGAGAAGCTGGGCAGGTGATCAAAGCCCCTATGGCTGAGAGGCACGGCACCGTTAGATTCACGACACCAGTGCTAGGGTCAGATGAATGGGAGTTTATCTGTGAGCAGGATGTATCCGTTGGTGATAGGGTATTCATTAAAGAGTTTTCAGGCAACACGCTTATTGTTGTAAAACTGGACTAAATTTTTGCACAGTTTGGATATGGCTGGCACCACAAATTAACAAACAGGAGTTATTGAAAATGGAAGGCACAATTGTTGTTTTAGCAGTATTAATACTGACCGTTATTACTATTGGGTTGGGGGTTCGTCTAGTCCCACAGGGTAGTAAGCAAGTGGTCCAGCGTTTGGGTAAATTTCATAAAACCTTACCGCCGGGGCTCAATATTATTATTCCCTATGTGGATTCTGTAGCCTACAAAGTCACCACTAAAGATATTGTGTTGGACATTCCTTCTCAGGAAGTTATTACCCTAGATAACGTAGTCATCATTGCTAATGCGGTGGCTTATATTAATATCGTTTCTCCTGAAAAAGCCGTGTATGGGGTTGAAGATTACGAGCTGGCCATTCGTACACTGGTTCAGACTTCATTACGCTCTATTGTGGGTGAAATGAAACTGGATGATGCCTTGTCATCTAGAGATCAAATTAAGGCAAGGCTTAAGCACTCTATTTCTGATGACATTGCGGATTGGGGTATTACCCTTAAAACTGTCGAGATCCAGGATATTAACCCTTCTGGGACCATGCAAACTGCGATGGAAGAGCAGGCAGCCGCAGAACGGCAACGTCGTGCTACGGTGACCCGTGCTGACGGTGAGAAAACAGCGGCGATTCTTGAGGCCGATGGTCGGTTAGAAGCGTCACGACGTGATGCAGAGGCTAAGGTAGTTCTGGCTACGGCCACCAAAGAGGCCATAGAAAAAGTCACCGCAGGTATTCAGGATAAGGAATTGCCTGCCGTATACTTGCTGGGTGAAAAGTATGTGGAGGCTATGCGTGAAATGGCTAACTCAGACAATTCAAAGCTGGTCTTCCTTCCAGCAGATATTCCCGCTGCCGTACGCGGTTTGATGAGTGGTATGAAGTAAACAATCAACCCATCATTAGCCTAACCCGTTATGAATTTAACTTCTTAATAGGTTAGGTTGTTGTCAACCGTACTTGTTCTCAGTCGTTAATAACAAACAATGTATACAATTAGTTTGAGATACCCCAGAGGGGCTGGTGTGTTGGTATAAAAAGATGACGAGGCTGACTTATGTATAAAGGACTTTTACTCATTATTCTCGTGCTAGCCGTATCCGGTTGCACTAGTAATCATCATTCTCGTCATGGGGCCAATCACTCAGGAAGTGGTGATGTCATTATTGATACTCAGGGTGTCGATATGCAGCAATATCATCAGGATATGGGCGATTGCCAGAGCTTTGCCGCACAGGTTCCAGTAGCAGAAAAAGCGACCACAACGGCTGTTGGCGGAGCAGTGTTGGGTGGTGTCTTAGGTGCTATCGTCGGTAATAGCAGTACAGCAGCAAAAGGCGCTGGTGTAGGGGCTGTAACAGGTGGCCTTAAGGGGACTAGTTCAGGTTATCGTGAGCGAGATAGGGTAGTAAAAAACTGTTTGCGAGGCAGGGGTTACCGGGTATTAAACTAATCTTGTTTTAAGCTAGAATTATTAGATATTATTTGGATTTTTTAGTGGCAGTAAGTCTCCGTATTAGGGGATTATATGGAGATTTTAATACCGGATTACTCTTTTACCGGGCGCTTTAGCAACTTCCGTTGCAGCGTCCGACGATGCATACCAAGGCTTCGTGCTGTTGCCGAAATATTCCCATCATTTTCTGTCAGTACTTTTTGAATGTGCTCCCACTCCAAACGATCTACAGAGGGCGGAGTTTCTTTAATACGGGCTTCTGGATTAGGTGCGGTATTACTAAAGGCCGCGAGGATGTCCTCAACTCCAGCAGGCTTACATAAATAATTAATCGCCCCCATTTTGATAGCTTCTACGGCGGTAGAAATACTCGAGTAGCCTGTCAGGATCAGCATTTGTATAGCGGGGTTAACCGCTTTTAGCTGGGGCAGTATATTCAGCCCTGATTCTGTTTCGAGTTTGAGATCAACGACCGCTTGCTGGGGTCGGTGTTGCATGCATAATTCAACTGCTTCCGCGGCAGTTTCTGCTGTGAATACCTGGTATCCACGACGTATCAAAGCCCTGCCAAGAATATGGGAAAAGGTCGAATCATCATCCACAATTAACAGGGTTTTATGGAGGGTTTCTTGGCTCATGACTTTTGGCTCATGATTCTTTGCCTATGATCAGCTCATCCATTAAAGGAAGGATTACCCTGGTGAGTGTTCCTCTGCCTTCAGCGGGACTTATGGTGACTTCTCCGCCGTAGCGATTGATGGATGCTTGGGTTAAAAACAGTCCAAGCCCCATGCCGCTAGGTTTCTCTGAATGAAACGGTTTTCCCAGTGTTTCCTGTTGTTCTTGGGCAATACCCTCACCGTAATCTCGAATGCTGAGTTCGACAGTTTTTGTATCCCAGAATAATGCCACATCTACCTGTTCCGGGCTGGCATCTGCTGCATTATTGAGTAGGC
>JAGPWA010000110.1 GCA_018066715.1 Porticoccus sp.
ACCTCACGGTAGTAGGGTGTTGGGTCGTTTAGAGGTTCTGAGTAATCACCAAAACTGCTTTCAACGGCCAGCTGTTGGGCAAGGTTAAGGCAGAAACCATCGATGGTCTGAATACGCAGGCGGTTGGGGTTTTCCAGCAGCCTCCAACCTCTCACTTGATCTTGTGCCAAGGCTTCTGTTGCTAGATCAAGCGTGGTTTGTTGATGGTTGTTTGGTCGACCGTTGCATGATTGAGAGTCGCCTTGTTGAGAGTTACTTTGTGATTGCTCATTTTTCGACGCTCGAACCAATGCCTCAACAACCCGATGTTGCATTTCACCCGCTGCTTTGCGGGTAAAGGTCATACAGAGAATTTCTTCGGGCTCATCAACAAGGGCTAATAAGCGCAGTACTCGTTGGATAAGAAGCTCTGTTTTCCCTGACCCCGCGGGTGCGGCAACAGCAAAGGAGCGATGAGGGTCGAGTGCCGCCAGTCGTTGGGCTGAATCTGCCACAGTCACGGTGATGGCGCCTTAGAGAAGCTGTTGTCAGTGGAACTATTATTAACTGAAGTATTAGTAGTAATCGTCATTTAGCAGTCGTCATTTCGGCGATACGGTTAAGGGGTTCCAACTCTTGTTGATACTGTCTAGCACTGGGCTTGTAGAACCTAACCGGTGCATAAGCCTGTTTGAACTCATCTGCCAGCTTGGTCAGGGACAGCTGCCATTGTGAGAGGAGCTCCTCCCAGTTTTCAGGTTCATTTTTTCTACTGGGTGGCTGGACATCCGGTAGCAACCCTGCGGCTTCAGAGAACCCCACAAATTGTTGCTGGGCGACATTGATAACGGCAAAGGTCGCGGCGGCCACCGGTGCGTCACTACATAGTACGTAGAGTGGAAGTTGGGGTTGCTCGGGCCTATCGCCAAGCCAGCTGTTGGTAGTAGCCTTACCGGTTTTGTAGTCAATGATGACGTGTCGACCATCATCTAGTTTGTCGATTCGATCGATAATTAGTCTCAATGGGAGTCCCGAGAATTCGGTTTGAACGCTCTCTTCAAATGCGACCACACTAAAGGAAGGGCGGATTTTTTCCACCTCCAGCCATTGTTCCAAAAGGGCTGTTAGACGCTGTTTTTCAATAGCAGTAAATTGTGGGCCAAACAGGTCCGGCCGCCGCTTTTGCCACCGCTGTAGTGCCCCAGTGACGACTTCTGCAACACGTTGAGATAGGGCGTCAGTGGAGCTGCTGAGCAAGCGTTGTTGGTCGCCCAGTTGCTGCCACAGCCGCTCCAAACAGTCGTGTAACAGAGAACCCCTATCCATATTGGATAGTCCAAGGACAGGCTCTGGTGGCTGTATCGCCCCCAGTCTGTGGCGCGCAAAGGCATTAAAAGGGCAGGTGGCCTGATCTCTGAAGATACTACTACCGCCTCGGACAGTCTCATTATTAAGATCCAGTGATGGTCCGTATCCACAGGGAACCTGTTCTAGCGCGATTGCTGGGAGGCTCTCTATTTGTTTGGGTGTAGGAAGATGGTCAGGGTTCAATGTTGGAAGGTCGGCAATCAAATTACTGGCCTGTCGAATACGATTGGCGTCGAACTCGCTAAAACTAAAAACAACCTGGCTGGCGGCCTGTTTTAACCCAGCTACTTGGGCCTTTGCCAGATGTAATTCGCGCTCAGGCAGGGATCTTGGCGTTTCATATTCTCGTTGCAGGGCCAATGGCAATAGTGGGTTTGGTGCTATAGTTTGGGGCCAGTGAGCATCATCCATGCCCATGACCCAGAGGTGATCGAAACGCAGGCCAGCACTTTCCAGCAACCCCAGTATTTGGATGGGTGTATCCTCTGTTTCGGCCTGAAAAATAGCCTGATTAGCCAGTTGCTGTAGTTGGCGTAATGCCACGCTCAGGGTTGCCTCAAGGCCGAGATTATCCAGTGATTGATATTGTTCAATGACCCTCTGCCATTGCTGGTGCTGCTGGTACTCAATACTGTCGAGGGCTCGTTCTCCAGGCCAACCTAAAATATCCAGTTGTTGTTGAAATAGTGTCATCCACTGGGAGAAATGCGCTTTGTTGGGCATTTTTCGTCGCAGGCTCTCTACCTGTTCAAGGGGGACACTTAGGCCAGTTGTACTGGCGGACTCTTCGGCGAGGTGAAGCTGATAGCGGAATTCACTACTATTAAGCGTGCGTTTGGCGAGCTTGCGTAATCGTTTTTCTGCGATTGACCTATGGGGCAGCTTGCCGTCTCCCCAAAACGGTGAATTGAGTAATCGACAGAGCTCGTCTAGTGGTACTTGGTGTCGGTTTAGGGATAGCAGTAATAGTAGTGAAGTGATTAATGGTGTATCGCTCAAAGGTATACCAGCAGAGATATTAAATGGGGTTGCTGATCGTGCTTGGTTGGGGAGCTGATAGTCAGGTTCAAATTGTTGGCGAAAAATACGTTCCACCTGATGTCTCATACGAGCTAATTCAGGAATAACAATGCCTATTCGGCAGGTGCTGTCGGCTTGTTGATGTGTTTCAGCCCAAGCTGCTGCTGCCATTATTTCCTGTTGTTCATCATGAAAGGTGATCTGTTGTGCTTGGTGCTCATGCTTGAGGGTAGTAGGACTGTATTTTTCAGCGTCATATTTTTCAATACCATGCCTTTCAATACCATGCCTTTCAATACAGTGTAGCTCTGTAGTTTTGGACGCTGCGGTTATTAAGGCCTGGTATAAGGGTGGTACGCTATCAAAACCAACCATCAAGGTCTTAGATTCCAGGGGAAAGGCACCTGTCGTATAACCCTTCAAAACGGTGACTGCTCTATCGGCAGAGGTTGCTAAGTGGTGCTGCTTTAGTTTGCTTTGAAAAGCGTTAGTCCACCGCCAAAACAGGGGCGCGTCCTGTTGTAATCGTGTGATGGGGATTTGCCAGCGTTGTGTGATAGCGTAGCTATTTCGAGCTAGACCAGCAAAACTCATTGGTAGAAGGTGATCGGGTTTTTCTCGATCCTCCTCGATAACCTGTTCCCACAGTATTTGCTCAACTTGGGGCGTAATGATGGTGCACAGTGCTGTGTGCTCAATACCCGCATCGCAACAACGCTGCCAGTTTTCGTCTATCCAATGTTCAATGGCGTGGATGCTGGGTTGGGGCCAGCTGGTCTGGCCAGCTGTTTGTTGGTGTTGTCCCCAGGCTTGCCGTATTTTGGTGGCCAAACGGTTGTTGGATGTGAGGATCAGTGCGCCTGCCTCAATGTCATCCTTAAGTGTGGCAATATCAAAAAGCGGGCGCATCATGAGAGGTATCTTTGTTATCCTAGATCGATTGCCAATGATCGCATAACCATGACCTAAAATCAGGGTATGTGTTGGTTCTATTCCCTAGTTAGGCAATTGATTAGAGGGGTGGACAGCACGTTGAATATTTCATAAGCCAAAGAGTTGGATAGATTACATGGTTATCAGTGAACAACATCTTATTTTTTTATTAGCAGGCTTTGTCATAGGTGCTTCGCTAGTACTTTTGTTGAGCCTGATCACCAGCAACCGAAAAAAAGTGGCAGCAAATACGCTAGTGGCACGCCTTGATCAGGATATAAGTACACTCAAAGAGACCTTGGGCCAACGTGAAAGTGAAGTGGCTTCTCTGAATCGGGATAAAGCTTCACTAGAAACTCGGTTAGAGGGTGAACGCACTCGCTATGAAGAGCAGCTTCAGTTGTTGAGGCAAGCGAGGGAGAGCTTGACCCAGGAATTTGAGAATCTCGCTAATCGAATATTTGATGCTAAGCAGGAAAAATTCTCTCAGCAGAGTAAACAGGCTCTCAGTATCACCATTGACCCCCTGCGTAAGGAAATTACCGACTTCCGTAAAAAAGTAGAGGATGCCTACGACAAAGAAAATGCTGAACGAAATAAACTCATTGGCCAAGTTGTCGAGCTGCAGAAGCAGGCACAGAGAGTGGGCGAGGATGCAGTTCAACTGGCCAATGCGCTGAAAGGCGACAGCAAGTTTCAGGGTGACTGGGGTGAAGTTGTTCTTGAGCGAATTCTTGAAGAGTCGGGGTTAACCAAAGGCCGTGAGTATGAAACCCAGGTGTCTCTCCGAGATGACGAAGGTCAGCTTCGCAAGCCTGATGTGATCATCCATTTACCGGATAAACGAGATATCGTGGTTGATGCCAAGATGTCACTGACGGATTATGAACGGTATTGTCGGGCCGAAGAACCCGCTGATAAGGCGCTGTTTCTGAAACAGCATATCAGCTCTGTCAGGACCCATATTTCCGGGTTGAGTCGTAAAGCATACGAGCAGTTGGAAGGCGTGAACACCCTCGACTTTGTATTGGTCTTTGTACCTATCGAACCTGCATTTATGTTGGCGCTGGAGCACGATCACAACCTGTTTAGAGATGCCTACGACAAAGGCATTATTCTGGTAAGTCCGAGCACATTGTTGGCTACCTTACGGACGATTCATAATATCTGGCGTTATGAAGATCAGAACCGCAATGCGGAGAAAATTGCAGCGGAGGCGGGAAAATTCTACGATCAACTGGTGTTGGTGGTGGAGTCACTGGACGAACTGGGTCGCCATATCGACAAAAGCCAAGATGCTTGGCAGCAAACACGTAAACGGCTCGTTGATGGCCGTGGTAACTTGGTGAAAAAATTTGAAGAGATTAAAAAATTGGGGGCCCGTACCAAGCGTCAATTACCTGAGGGTTTGATCAATGAGGCCAAAGATCAGGACGAAGCTCCTCAGTTGAGAGAAGTGAAAGACTAGCCCAAGTATTTATTAGTAACATTTAAATTAATACCTAACCCATTAACCTAATCTGTTTGGCCATGCTTTGCTGGTCAACAGTAAATGATGACTTTACGATTATGAAAGTATAACTATGAATTTATTGATGGTTTTTGCTGTACTTGTTGTAGTTTCTCTCAGCGGTTATGCGTTGTATCTTGGTCTTAAGTTGCGCACCAAAAAAGCTGAGCGGGAGCAACAACAGGAGGTGTTAGCCGAGGAGCTGAAAGGGCGGCATGCGCATTATCGTAATAGCATCCGTGTGATTACCTCAGCGATTGTGGCCGAGCAGGTTAGCCTCACAGAGGGCGCGATTCGCATCAGTATGTTGGTCTCGCAATTGGACATTTCAGAATCAGAAAAGGCAGACTACCAAGTATTTTTTCAACTGACAGAAGCGACTTCTCATATCCCTATTCTCGAAGAATGGAAAAAGCTCAATACACTACAAAAACGTGGCTATGATCAAGAGCGTGAGGCGTTAGAAGAAACATTCCGGGAATTTATCGAAAACGCAGCGCGTAAGATATTAGGCCGCTCGGAAGGTGTTGATTCAGAGCCACTATTTTACTCTGTAGGGGAGGGTCAGGAGGAGAATTAAACGTCGTAACTTCTTCTCTAACTTTAATTGTTTACGGTGATAATAGCCTTATTATCACCGCTTAAAACCGAGGTCATTATATTCCTATGAATACTGAACAAGCACTTTTACAACGCAGTAACTCGACTTGCGAACTCTGCACCAGTGAGTCCAACCTTGCTGTTTATCAAATACCACCGGTGGCAGATGCGAACGTGGATCAATGTATATTGGCTTGTGATACTTGTCGTGACCAAATTGAAAACCCCGAAAACACAGACGCAAATCACTGGCGCTGTCTGAATGACAGTATGTGGAGTCAGGTGCCTGCGGTTCAGGTAATGGCATGGCGGATGTTGACGCGTCTTGCGGCAGAGGGTTGGCCACAGGACCTTCTGGACATGTTGTATCTCGATGATGAGCTTCTGGCATGGGCCAAGGCTACAGATGTGGATGATGAAGATGACGATGCAGCACCTACCCTAGATAGTAATGGTGCAGTACTTCAAAGTGGTGATACCGTCACGCTGATTAAAGACCTTGATGTAAAAGGTGCCGGTTTTACGGCCAAGCGTGGCACAGCTGTTCGAAATATTTCCCTAACGAATAATCCGGAGCATATTGAAGGCCGAGTTAACGGGGTTCGTATCGTATTGTTAACCTGCTACCTAAAGAAATCGTAACTGGTTTTTATTGATCCAGAAAAAATACAGGAACACAGTACGCTAAAAAGCAGCGTTCGAAAAAGTACTTGTTTTTTTCTGGATCAATTCAAGAGATCAGCTTTTTTTAAGGTAGGGAATCGTGCCCGCTGCATCTGTATCATCAATCAGATGGAGGTTGCTGATACTGCCTTCCATACGTGATTTTCTGTGTTCTTTGTAGTCGGGGTCATTAAGAAATGCCTGAGCATCATCCATTGTAGGGAATTCCACCAGAGCGATCAGGGAAGCATTGGATGGTTCACCCTCTACATGTGTGATATTGCCACTGCGGGAGAGATATTTTCCTCCATGTTTATGTGCGATATCGTGAACATTTACAGCATAGCCGGATACCCAAGATTCATCGGTTATTTCCACTGCACCAATTAAATATACCGTCATAATTATCTTCCGATTTAATGTTGTCTAATGGATTGCATCAATTATACAAGCTAGCAACAGATGCGTTTCCATTGCTGTTATTAGTCAATCTGATGGTTAGCCTATCACCCCAAAGGCAGTGAAGGCCCTAATTAGAGACAAAGCAAAGGCAATCCATAGAATAAAGAGTACAAAACCATAAATTAGTAAGCGCCAGTTTGATTGAAAACTGAAATTAAAAGACGCCTCTATAGCCTCCTTCTCCATCTGCCATGAAGAGGCCATTTGCATGGCGACAAGGGAGTAGATAAAGGGAAGGGCTATCTCAGGGAAACCGGAGGGAAGAAATTGGAGAGTGGGGAGTAATACCACGTTAAATATCAGACCCCAAATGACGGTTTGTTTGGCGGCTTCGGATTTACCTAATGTTTTGAAGTTCTGCCAAAGAAAGTAGACCAGTGCAATGGGGCCACCAAAAAAACTTCCAAGAGCAACCTGAAAGGGGGAGTAGAGCTTGAGTTCATTGATGGTTATTTCGTTCATAGGTGGCATTTTCTCATCGCTGGTAGACATTAGGGGTACGCTATTTATGCCCCAGTATTTTCTTTGGTTCGTGTTTTCCTAGCCAAGGCTAGTGAGATGGGGCGTATTCTATACCAGCTCAGCAGTTGAACCCCAGCCTCACAGGGCTAAATAGAAAGGAAATGGCTGGAATAGTAAGAAGGGGGATAGTGATGGGCTATCTACATCATGTCACTTTGGTACGGAGGCGCTCATGCCACTTTCCATCGTGTTCGGCCTTACAGTTTTCTTCGGTATCAAAATCCACATGCCGTTTGGGGGTATGAATAGTAATACCCAAACACGACAATTTATCTTTTATCAGGTGACGAAGGTCATCATCCTGATGACTAATTCTGGCTTCAGAAAGAGTTGCATTTGTATCAAATACACACAGCACCAATAAAGATTCAGGGAAATGATGATAGTTGACGAAATGCGTGAGCCATTTAAACCCCGGTATGGTGTTGAGCGCATTGTCACAGACCTCGGTGAGGGCCTCACACAGTGCATTTTCAATCTTCTTGTCACTTTTTTTCATGGTCGAATGTCTTAGCAGGGGGCTTTAAGGTAACGGCGTATTTGGCAAGAATCCATTAGGGGCGCTATTGCAAGTAGTTCTAAGTGAAGCTCCTTGTTTCCTAAGGTTATGACAATTTCTTTACTAAGAACACCCCTGACTCTAGGTGGCGGGTATAGGGAAACTGATCAAATACAGCAAAGCTTTCGATACTGTGGGTGTCAGAGAGTGCTTCTAAGTTGGCTTTGAGTGTGGCCGGGTTACAGGAGACATAGATGATGTTATCGAAGCGTTTAACCAGTGCAACGGTGGCATCGTCTAGCCCAGCACGGGGTGGGTCCACAAAGATAGTGCTGAAGTTGTAGCTATCAAGGTCAATGTCTTTCAGTCGCCGGAAAGGGCGTACACCATTAAGCGCCTCAGTAAACTCCTCACTAGACATGCGGACAACGGTGACATTGTCGATACCATTGGCCTCAAAATTGTACTGGGCGGATCGCACCGATATTTTTGAGATCTCAGTGGCCAGTACCCGGTTGAAATTCTGCGCGAGTACACAAGTAAAATTACCATTACCACAATACAGTTCTACCAGATCACCGCTGCACTGAGTGCTTTGTTTAAGTGCCCACTCGAGCATCTTCTGATTAACTCCGGCATTGGGTTGGGTAAATCCGGTTTCAACTTGTTGGTATTGATATTCCTTGCCTGAGACGTGCAGTTTTTCGATGACATAATCGCGATCCAAGACCGTCTTTTGTTTGCGGCTACGACCGATAATAGCGACCCCCAGTTGTTGCTGTAGCTTAAGTGCAACCTCCTGCCATTCGTCATTCAAGGGTTTGTGGTAGATCAGGGTAATGAGTGCTTCACCACTCAGGGTGGTAAGAAATTCAGCACTAAATAGGCGTCGACTCAGTATCTCGCTGACATTGATCTCTGCCAACAGCAACGGCATGAGTTGGTTAATTTGCTGGGAACCTATGGGAAAGTCTTCGATGATATAGGGGCGCTTTTCACCGGGTTGATTCATGGCGAAGTGGGCAGAGCCATTTTCATGCCAGATACGAAATTCCGCACGCATTCTGAAATGCAGGGGTTCTGAGGTATGAATATCAATATTGGGAAGCGCAAGCTCAGCAAAGCTTGAGTTTAGTTTAGCCAGTTTTTCATCGAGTTGCTGCTGATAATTATTGGGGTTGATCTCTTGCAATGCGCCGTCTCCGTTAAGGGGGCGCATTATACTGAATTAACCGCTAATGGCTGTATGCCTCTTTTGTTACTTGCTGCTCACAGGCTAAACGCCTACCTTATTGCGTAACTGTTTCTGTGCTTCCAGATAACGAGGCAGGGGGCCAATATCCTCATAAATTTCATCACCCTCTTCAATACGAATAACTTTAGAGCCAGGAATATAGGGCATTTCTGTTTCCAGTGCTTTTAGTGCATGGCGGAGAAGGTGTCCGGTAATTTCACCCTCTGGGAGTTGGTAGAGTTCAGCTAACGCCTGAAGTTTGATCTGATCAGGCTCGTGGATTGCAATAGTGGTGGCTATCAGATCAGCATTATCTGTAGACCGTTTTTCCCAGCTACCCAGTAATTGAGAGAAACCTTGCTGGTGCCTTTGGTCTCCTTGATTATTCATCGAAACCTCACGTTTATCGTATAATTTAGAACGTCTTATGAATAATGTAGATCATTCCGTGTATAAATAGTTCTGAATTTCGAAGGGTTATTAATGATTACGCCAGTTAATATCAGTGTGTCAGGGCAGGGCTTGCATGACATCACCCGACAGATAACAGCAGTGGTTGATGCCGAGTCTATAACAGAAGGGCTATGTACCCTTTTCATACAGCACACCTCAGCGAGTTTACTGATTCAGGAGAATTATGACCCTTCTGCTCGAGTCGATCTCGAACATTGGCTAAACCGACTGGTACCAGAGAACGACCCTCTCTATACCCACACCCTTGAAGGCGCGGATGATATGCCTGCTCATATCAAGTCGGCACTGACGGCTTCATCTCTATCGATTCCTGTAATGAGTGGCCAGTTAGCCTTGGGAACCTGGCAGGGGATATTTCTTTGGGAGCATCGCCATCAACCCAATATACGAAAAGTGTTGATACACCTAAGATGATTTATAACCTATTGATATAATGTATTCTTCTACCTCCCCTCTCTTGTGAATAACAGCAGCTATACTTCTTAATGTTGATGAAAACAGTTGGTTGTTAAGTCGTTTAACTGGTCTTTAGGCCATCAACTTTCCTTAAGGTATTTGGGGTGGGCTTCTACCTCAAAAATGATAGCGTGAGGGTAGTTTTATGAGACGGCATTATTATATTAGTGATGACCTAGATGATCTTGAATTCATTGAGAACGAGCTGGAGAGTAGCGGTATTACCACACCGCAAATTCATGTGTTAAGTCGTGATGATGCGGGTCTTCAAGAGCATGGCTTACACCACGTACCTTCTATAATGAAGAAGGATGTGGTGCATTCAACCAGTATTGCTGCGTTATTTGGTTTTCTTTGTGCGGTATTGGTGTTGTCAGTCGCTCAATTCAGCGGAGTGACGGAAACAGTAGGTTGGGTTCCCTTTATTTTCCTAGCAGTCGTAGTGATGGCTTTAATCACTTGGGAAGGTGGTATGTGGGGTATTCATAAGCCCAACATTCACTTTGAACGTTTTCAACAGGCTCTCGATGAAGGGAAGCATGTTTTATACGTTGAGTTGAATAAGCCGCAGGAAGCTATTTTGTTGTCTGTGACTAATCGCCATCCCAGGCTACAGGCTGCAGGAACTGAAGATTCTTCTAATGAGTTATTAATTAGTGCCGAGAACGGAGCCAATCATTTTGTGAAATGGGCGCCATAAGAGGTGGGTGTTCTATAAAAAGCGGGCTTTAAGACGTCGACTTTTTATTCAATAAGCTGGTCAGTTCTAGCGGCCAAGATGAAATCGTTGCGGTGTAAACCACCAATCTTGTGGGTCCACCATGTGACCCTAACCTTACCCCACTCAACGAGTATCGCTGGGTGGTGGTTGGCTGTTTCAGCCAAGTCCCCAACCTTATTGGCAAAGGCCATGGCGGTCACAAAATTACCGAAGGTGAACAATCTCTCCAGCTGTGGAATACCGTCACGGACTTCTATATTCCAGTGCGGAATTTCTGCCAGCAGCGTTGATAACTCTTCATCTGGTACGGTGGGTGCACCTGTGTGGCAAGCATCACAGGCTTCTTGTGATAACGGTTGAGGTAGGGGCATGACATTCTCCTATTTACAGGAGGTAGTTTAGTCCAAGTGGCGAATTATAGGCAGTTTTTGGGTTTGGGCAGGCCGGCAATCTTTGCGGTGATTCGTGCTGGGCTGGGGGGGAACAGTTGCATAAGGTAAATGCTGCGAGCCTTACTGATATCGAGGTGTGTGGCGATATATTTGATCAGTGGGCGCATGGAGGGGGAAAAACCGTACTCTGAATAAAACTGACGGGCGACTTGGAGGATTTCCCAGTGCGCATCCGTCAGCTCAATACCTTCGTCTTTGGCTAACTGCCTGGCCCTTAGGTCGGACCAGGCATCAAGGTTTTCGAGATGGTTTTTGATGCTGTTAGCTCTTTAATGCAATGTCTTCTGTCGGTGGTTAGTCGCTGCTTAGGCCAAGCAGGTGCAACAAACTGGTGAAGATATTGAAGAGCATAACGAAGAGGGTCACCGTGGCTGAGATATAGTTGCGCTCACCACCATGAATAATGGCACTGGTCTGCCACATAATAATACCGGAGGAAAGCAGGAGGAATACACAGGAAAGTGCCAGTGATAGCCCCTGAATTTGCAGGAAGGCGTTGGCTATTGCTGCAACAAAAGCCACGATAATACCGGTCATTAAAAAGCCGCTCATAAAAGAGAGCTCTTTACGGGTAATGAGTACATAACCTGAGCAGGCAAAGAAGATAAGCGCTGTGCCCCCCAAGGCGGTCATAATAGTTTCTGACCCGGATGTTGCTAGATAATAGCTAATAATGGGCCCTAGGGTAAAACCCATCCAGCCTGTCAGTGCAAAGACCCAAAAGAGCCCGGCAGTGCTGTTCTTATTCTTCTCTACCATCCATAGACAGCCGATGTAGGGTAATAGCATCCACAACCCCATGAAGGGTGCATTAACAGCGATGGCCACCCAGCTCATTGCCGCGCTGAAAGCCAGTGTCATGGAAAGCAATAGGTAGGTATTGCGCAGTACTTTGGTAACAGCGGGGTCGAGTGCTGTGGAGACAATCGCTTTATCGTAGGCCATACCTTAATCTTCCTCTTTAGTTTAATCGTAACGTTGGACACATCTTACAAGCTAGAAGTTTCAAATCAATCGACAAGGCAGAGTTATACGCATAAATACAGCAGTTTAGTAGAAGTTTTTTTTAGGGTTTATGTCAGGTTTATGTAGGGCTTAGCCGGGTTTAGTGGTGTTTGGTAGGGATGAGCCAGAAGATTATGAGCGAAACCCTGTCAAGACAGTGCTATTCCACCTCGAAGAAATCGAGTATCGCGTCTTTTTGGGCCATACCATCTTTATAACCCATGTCGATTAAATTACGACAAAATCCTCGGGAAAACATGACATAACTCGCGGCACTAACACCGCCACCTTGGGTAGTTGCTCCCGTTAATTTTAGGAAGATTTTGATGCTTTTTGGTAGTTCGTGAAGGTAGTCGGAAGCAATTTTATCGATGGGTTGTGAGGGTAAAATGGCCAGAAAGTCTACCGGCTTAAGATCACCTACACCTCTTTTCTCCCGCTCTTCTTCGGTCATTTTTTCAGCGAGCCGATTGATACTTCTCAACGTTTCCAGGTCACTCTCAATACTATCGATAAAGGCGCTGTTAAACATATGGCCAATAATTTGTGCAATAGACGGTGAGTGCTTGATTAGTGGCTGCTGGCCTTTATGAATGGGATTGTCACTGACACCGATGACAAATACCTTCTCTGCGCCAAGGTGTAAGGCCGGACTAATAGGTTTCAACTGCCTGACGGCGCCATCACCAAAGTATCGATCACCGATTTGTATGGCGGGGAACAACGTGGGGATGGCCGAAGAGGCCATTAGATGGTCTATGGTGAGGTCAGTATGAACACCAATTCGCCTGGATCGTTCCCATGGTTCGTGTGCTTCAGTCCCCTGAAAAAACGTTACTGACTTACCGGTGCTGTAGCTGACGGCAGTAATACTGACTGCCTCCAGCTCACCGTTGGCGATAGCTTCGTCCACATGGCGGAAACGGATATAATTTTCTAGCAGCTGTCGCAATGGGGTGTTATCCAAAAGCGCTTTGGGTTTGCCCAGTGCATATCCACTGTTGAAAAATGAGAAAAACATATTGATACTATTTTTGAACACCCCAAAAAAATCTGTTCGATAGACGCTCTTGGCGTCTAGTTGCCGCCAGATGGCTTCCAATTTTTTGATACGCAAACTAAAGGGGCCTGCACGCCCCGCAATAGCCAAGGTGTTAATAGCACCAGCGGATGTGCCACAAATAATGGGGAAGGGGTTGTTGGTCTCTTTGGGTAGTATCTCTGCGACAGCTTTCAGTACGCCTACCTGATAGGCCGCTCTGGCTCCGCCCCCAGAAAGGACTAATCCAATTTTTGCCTTGCTGTTATTTTTTTTACCCATTATTGAAACCATTACTTAAACCAAGGCTGAAACCAAAAAGCGGTTGTAACAAAAGTGGTTCTATTCTGGGGTAGAAAACCTGAATCGCCAACCCTGAACGTTAAGAAATCACAAGACTGTTTGCTCTGATGCGGAATTTAATCAGAGTGATTGGCGAGAGGGTTATACTAGAGTCAGTTTTATTATGAGTAATGTGTTCGTAGACAAGGATGTCTCGTATGTTTGCTGTATACAGTTTTTCTCTTGGGATCTTCTCTGTTGGACTTTGGCCTCAATTACCTGGAATTTCCTGGTTAATAGGGGGTTTTTTCGTCTGTATTTTTATGCATGCGTTACGTTTCAAGCTATTTGTCTTTTTAGCGTGGGGTCTTCTTTATGGTGCTTGCTGGGGGCAGTATGCGCTGTCCCATCAGTTGCCGGAGGAGGTTAGTCCTTCTGACTTTTTAGTGACGGGCGAAGTGGTTGGGCTGCCAGTGAGTGATGGTCGCCGGGTTCGGTTTAATTTTCGACTGAGGGGTGACGATAGGCCCCATGACCTCAAAATGTTACGTCTCAGTTGGTATTACCATGATGCTACATTGAGACCTGGTCAGGTGTGGCAGTTGCGGGTAAAGCTGCGGAGGCCCAGAGGCACAGTTAACCCGGGTGGTTTTGATTATCATACCTGGCTGATACGGCAGGGAGTTTCTGCCACCGGCTATGTAAGAGACACCGAAGAAAACCGCATTATCTCCCGCCATTCTTCTGTAAATAGTCTGCGCTTTCAGTTGCGTGAGACTATTCAGTTACTGCCGATTGATGATGGTGGTAAGGCGTTAATTCTCGCCCTAACACTTGGTGATCGGTCATTGATCTCACCTAAGCTTTGGGACAGGTTGGCGCTATCAGGTGTTGTTCACCTAGTGGTGATATCTGGGTTGCATATAGGTCTTGTGGCATTGCTGAGTTATTGCCTGGGGGCGTTATTGGCCAGGTTTCTGGGATTGCTAGGATGGCCATTGACTGTCCGTTATTGGGGAAGTGTTTTATCCCTGATCGTTGTCATTTTTTATAGTGCCATGGCGGGCTTTAGCTTACCGACTCAGCGGGCCTTGATCATGGTAGTTGTAGCTATTGTGGTGTTACTCCTTAATCGCCATGTGAGTCGTGGTTTGGGATTTGGAACTGCATTAGCCGTTGTGGCCATAGTTGATCCCCTTGCGATTTTTGGTGCAGGTTTTTGGCTGTCGTTCGGGGCTGTTGCTGGTTTGTTATGGCTGGTCCCTACGGCTTTCAACACATCGCTCTGGCGGACACTGTTAAAGATTCAGTGGCTAGTTTTTGCCGTATTACTGTTGCCATTAATGGTCTGTTTTCTACCCATTGCCTGGTTGTCACCTCTGGTGAACTTAGTCGCAATTCCCTGGATTAGTTTTCTGGTCGTGCCACTATGTTTATTGGCAGCAATCACTTCTCCTGTGAGTACTACGCTCTCTGGTTGGTTATGGAGTGCTGCTGGGTGGCAATTGGAACTTTTCATAACGATGATAGAGGCAGTACCTTCTCTCGATTTTCTTCCTCGATATTCTCCATGGCCACTGACGGGTTTTATTGTGTGTACATTGAGTCTGGTTATTGGCCTCGTTTTATTGCCGCGCGGTATTCCTGGGCGATACCTCTGTGTGCCATTGGCACTGGGTCTTCTGTTAATACCTTCTGGTTATTCACGCCCTCTGGTTGTGACGATACTGGATGTGGGGCAGGGATTGTCTGTGGTGGTTAAAACCCGTCACCGCACACTGGTTTACGATACGGGAACCAGTTTTGGTAAAGGCTTCAGTACAGGGAGTGCCGTGGTAGCGCCTTTTTTACGAAGGCAGGGGACTTCAGTATTGGACATGCTGGTTATCAGTCATAGTGATAATGATCATGCGGGTGGTACAGCCGGGTTGTTAGGCGCGTTTTCACCCTCACAACTCCGTGTGGGAGAGGCTCTAGAACTGAGCGAAGTACCAGGGCGGGATGAGATCAGCTCTGAATTTTGCCGAAGTGGTGAATCCTGGGTGTGGGATGAGGTGATGTTTAGCTTTCTTCACCCGGGGAAGCAAGGGGGGAATAGTAACAACAACCGTTCATGTGTATTGCAAATACAATATGCTGATCAATCAATTCTTTTACCCGGTGATATCGAAGCTGATGTAGAAGGCCAGTTACTGAACAACCCTCAACTGGCTACGCCCGTGACCTTGCTTGTCGCACCACATCATGGCAGTAAAACGTCATCATCTTATAATTTAGTGAAACGTTTGAACCCAGCCAATGTCGTGTTTTCGGCCGGTTATCGACACCATTTTGGGCATCCTGCATTACCAGTGACAGAGCGCTATCAACGGCAAGGTTCAAGGCTGTGGAATACGGCTGAGTCTGGTGCTTTAACATTTACTTGGAGTGATTCGGGGCTTATCTCGGTCTCAGAAGCGCGTTCTCAGTCCAAGCGATATTGGTATTAACCCGAAGATGGTTTTAAGCGTAGTCAGTTTCGGAAGAGGTGAAATACCTCCGTATATTTTTCAGCCTGATGTTATTTGAAACGGTTCTCGTAAACCCTAATCAACCTTTAAATATCAGGGTTAAAGGTACTTGGCTATCACCGAATGTGGTACAGTTTTGGCCGTTTTAAACAGGTCGAGGGACGAGCGTGTACGAACTTGTTATTGCTGGCGGCTGGCTCATGCTGCCAATTATTCTTTCATCAATTGTTGTGATTGCGATTGCCTTCGAACGGTATTGGACGCTACGTCCATCAACGGTTATCCCTCCAACCCTGCTGGGCCAGGTGTGGCATTGGCTTAAACAAGATCAGTTGACCAAAGAAAACATCCACCAACTCCGTAACTCCTCTTCCTTGGGAACGATTCTGGCAGCCGGTATTAGTAATTCTGGCCATGGTCGTGAAGTGATGAAAGACAGCATTGAAGAAGCTGCGTGTCAGGTGATTCATGAGCTGGAAAAGCATTTAGCCCCATTGGGTACTATTGCTGCTATTGCACCGTTGCTTGGTCTACTGGGGACGGTCATCGGTATGATCAAAGTTTTTACCGCCATTATGATTGAGGGGACCGGTAATGCGGGTGTATTGGCTGGGGGTATCTCTGAAGCATTGATCACGACTGCCGCTGGCTTGAGCGTGGCCATTCCCGCACTGATTTTCCACCGCTACTTTGAGCGAAGAGTGGATACCTTGGTAGTTGAAATGGAAGACCAGGCCATAAAACTTGTGGATGCCTTGCATGGTGATCGAGTTTTACGTCATGAAGAGATGCGTCCTGAAGACGTGCGCCATGACGAGGTTCATTCTGCGTGAAGTTTCGGCGTCAGAAGAAGGTCGATGACAATGTAAACCTGACACCGCTGATTGATGTGGTGTTTCTGCTGCTGATTTTCTTTATGGTGTCCACCACCTTTACCAAAGAGTCCCACTTGATTCTTGACCTGCCTGAAGCTGATGGCGAGGTGGTAGAAGCACCCGTCGACGGCATAGAAATCCTGATTGGCAAAAATGGTGATTACACCATTAATGGTAAGCAACTCATCAACCGTCAGCTCAAGACTCTGATGAGGTCACTGGAAGACGTCTCCTTAGGTAATAGTGAATTACCCCTGACGATTACAGCTGATGCTAATACTTCTCACCAATCGGTGGTTACAGCTATGGATGCGGCAGGTAAAATGGGCTTTATCCATCTTAAAATAACAACAAAACAGCCTGATGAGGAGTCATAGTGGCAAAGTTTGTACCTAAATCTGATCACCCGGAAATGTCCGGGCTAACGGTTTATTTAAGGCTACTATCTTATCTCAAGCGTTATTGGGGCATGTTTTTACTCAGTAAAAACATG
>JAGPWA010000121.1 GCA_018066715.1 Porticoccus sp.
CCTGATAGGTATAAATTTTACAGAAATAGAGTGTGTAGGGCGTCTATCTCTGGAATGAAATACAGCGATGCAAGGCATCAATTAACTAATCTCAATCCCCCGGCAAGCTAGTTAAGCTGGCGCAGAGCAAGTTTTTAGGCTTGATATACGTCAATGAGCCCATTTTTTCTCCCTGTAGTTTTTTTACAACCTGTAAAGTTACTGCGTTTTTCTGTATGATCTTCACCCAGAATTTATAAGATTTAGCCTATCCGTGACCTGTCGTTATTTTGAGGTCATGTAGACGATCAAAGAGGGAGTGACATGACCGACCAAAAATCCAAGATCATTTATACGATTACCGATGAAGCGCCAGCCCTGGCAACATATTCCTTGCTTCCTATTATTAATCGATTTACAGAAGCTGCTGGTGTAGAAGTCGAAACCAGTGATATTTCTCTTGCAGCACGAATTATCGCGACGTTTCCTGAAAATCTGGCCGATGATCAAAAAGTACCCGATACGCTTAAGGAGCTGGGTGAACTGACTCAGGATCCAAATGCCAATATTATTAAATTGCCGAATGTCAGTGCTTCGATTCCTCAGTTGATTGAGGCTGTTGCAGAATTACAGTCTCATGGTTACAACATTCCCGCATACCCTGAAGCACCAAAAAATGCCGAAGAAGAAGCGATCAAAGCAAAGTATGCAACCGTATTGGGGAGTGCAGTAAACCCGGTTTTACGTGAAGGCAACTCTGATCGACGTGCTCCTGCTGCAGTAAAGCAATATGCCCGTCATCATCCTCATTCCATGGACAAATGGAGTCAGGCATCTAGAACACACGTTGCCCATATGCGTAGTGGTGATTTTTATCACAGCGATATCGCCATGACGATGCCTAAAGCAGACAGCCTTAATATTGAACTGGTTGAGGATGGCGGCAAGGTCACCATTCTGAAAGAAAATATTGCTGTACAGGAAGGCGAACTCATCAGTGCTATGTTTATGAGCACAAAGGCACTGCGCAAGTTTCTGGATGAAGAAATGGAAGGCGCCAGAAAAGCCAATATGCTGTTTTCTCTGCACCTAAAAGCTACCATGATGAAGGTATCTGATCCGATCATCTTCGGTCATGCGGTCACTGTTTATTACAAAGATGCATTTGAGAAATATGCCGAAACATTAAAAGAGTTAAAGGTTAACCCTAATGATGGCATCGGTAGCGTGTTGCGGAAAATTGATAATCTACCCTATTCAGAGCGTGTAGAAGTTGAAAGTGCTTTCCGTCATTGCTATGAAACCCGCCCGGAAATGGCGATGGTTGATTCCGACAAAGGTATTACCAATTTGCATGTCCCCAGCGATGTGATTGTCGATGCCTCCATGCCGGCAATGATTAGAAGTGGCGGTATGATGTGGAATGCTCACGGCAAGCTGAAAGATACCAAAGCGGTTATTCCCGATAGCTGTTACGCCACTATTTACCAGGAAGTCATCAATTTCTGTAAGCACAATGATGCCTTTGATCCCACCACAATGGGCACCGTCCCTAATGTTGGCTTGATGGCTCAAAAAGCCGAAGAGTACGGTTCACACGATAAAACTTTTGAAGTTCCAGCTGATGGAACCATGCGTATTGTTGACCAGAGCGGTAATGTGCTGCTTCAGCATGAAGGCGTGGGGAAAACTGATATCTGGCGTATGTGTCAGGCTAAAGATGCCCCTATTCAAGACTGGGTAAAACTGGCGGTAACGCGTGCTCGCGCTAGTGGTATGCCAGCGATCTTCTGGCTGGATGATAAACGTGGTCACGATGCTCAGATGATTAAAAAGGTAGAAAAATACCTGAAGGATCACGATACCGAAGGTTTAAGAATCTTAATCCTCTCCCCAGACAAAGCCATTCGTTACACCATGGAACGCCTGAAGCATGGTAAGGACACAATTTCTGTTACGGGTAACGTACTACGTGATTATCTGACCGATTTGTTCCCCATTCTTGAGCTGGGTACCAGTGCGAAGATGCTATCTATCGTGCCGTTGATGGCGGGTGGCGGACTGTTTGAGACGGGTGCGGGTGGTTCAGCGCCAAAGCACGTTCAGCAGTTTGCAGAGGAAGGTCATTTACGCTGGGACTCACTGGGTGAGTTTTTGGCACTAGCGGTTTCGCTGGAAGATATGGCCGTTAAAACGGGTAACCCTAAAGCACAGATACTGGCCAACACACTGGATCAGGCAACGGGTAAGTTTTTAGAAAACAGCAAGTCACCTTCACGTAAAGTAAGGGAATTGGACAACAGGGGCAGTCATTTCTATCTGGCGCTCTATTGGGCCCAAGCATTGGCGGAGCAAACAGAGGATGCCGATCTTCAGGCTACCTTTGCCAAGCTGGCAAAAGTGTTTAGTGAAAATGAGACAAACATTGTCGACGAGCTAAATACGTGTCAGGGACATCCCATTGATATGGGTGGTTACTACCAACCAGATACTGAAAAGGTTGAGAAAGCTATGCGCCCAAGTGCTACGTTGAATAGCCTGTTGAGTCATGCACTTTAAGTTGTATTGAGAAGCCAATATAGATGATTGATTAGTCTGTATTAGTATTAATAAGCCCCCCAGTCAGTGACTGGGGGGCTTTTTTTATTTTAGAGGGTTTGTTTTTCTAAATGTTGGCATTAATGGAAGCTACCATTTTTATTCAGTGAGCGTTGATGTGTAAATTTACACAAAACATCTGATTAATCTTTGGATATAAACGCTATAAATTCAGACGCTTTTATTTGACATTAAATATCTAGAGGCCCGGCCGAATCAAAGAAAACCCCCATAAAATAAGGGGTTGTGATACAAGTGCCCTTTGTTGGTAGCGGTATTGTTTTTGTGTTAATTTAATTTTGTTGTGCGTAATGCCTCAGGAGGTAAGTATGTCTAGTAACCGTGGGATGACGATCTATTTTACTGATGGAAACAAAGCGTGTTTTGATTTTCCAGAACAGATGAACCCTTCCACCGTAACAAAGCAGACGGAAGAGCTCTTAAAGGGTCAGTACATTATGGTCGAGGCCGATGGGGCATTGTTTTTATACCCTCTCTATAACATTAAATCCATACAGATATATCCAGTACCTGATGCACTACCCGCTAATGTAGTAAGGAATGCAAGGCTGTTGTCATAAGGGCTCTCATTCTTGTGGGTTTCGTGCGAAGACGCCTTAAAGAATGAGTGAGTAAGTGCTCTATTAGCAGCCTCTGTCGAACAATCACCTTATCAACGTTGTAGTCCCCCATCAGCTGTTTGACGGTAAGCTGGAAGTCGATGAATACCTGTCCGTCGCATCCGATAGCGACAACTTCTGTGTGCGGTAATCAGGCACATCGTACCGTTGGCTCGAATTTCCGAGCGAGTAAATACCCGCCTCATTTCCTTTTAATTCCACATCACAAACGCTCATTACAAACCCAGTCCGCTCTTTATCGTTAAAAAGTCTATCGTCACAAAATATCGGTTAAAAATACAATGCCGGTGAAGATCAAAGTAGCAGTAAGCAGCATTTAACTTGAAAATCGTCAGCCCCTCCGAGGGCAATATTTACGCACGATGAAACCACAATAACCTCTTATAACCGTATAATGGCGGCAATGATTAAACTTGATAAAATTCGATTACAGCGCGGCAGTAAAGTATTGCTCGATAAAGCCGATGCAATGATTTACACCGGTCAAAAAATCGCCCTTATTGGCTCAAATGGCTCAGGAAAATCCAGCTTGTTCCAATTACTATTGAATGAGCTTCAAGCGGATGAGGGTAACCTGTCTATTCCTCAGGGTTGGCGCATCGCACATATGGCGCAAGAAGTGGGGGTAAGTACGCGTTTGGCGTTGGACTACGTGATTGACGGTGACCAGCAACTGCGGCGTATTGAAGCGGCTATAGAGCTCGCAGACCAACAGGACAAAACCGAACAGCTCGCCCTGCTGCATGAACAGCTCGATAATATCGATGGTTATAACGCCAAGGTTCGGGCCGAGCAGCTATTGCAAGGGCTCGGGTTTCTCCATGGGGATACCCAGAAGCCGGTCAATAGCTTTTCTGGTGGCTGGCGTATTCGGCTGAATCTTGCGCAGGCGTTGATGAGCAACTCGGACCTTTTGTTGCTCGACGAACCGACCAACCACCTCGATTTGGATGCTGAACTGTGGCTGGAACAATGGCTCCAGCGCTATAAAGGCAACTTATTTCTGATCTCTCACGATAGAGATTTTATCGACAGTGTTTGTGAGGGCATCATTCACCTTGAGCATAAAAAACTCAATGCCTACAAAGGCAACTACTCAGCCTTTGAGCGGCAGCGTGCTGAGCGCCTATCGCAACAGCAAGCCAGCTTTGAAAAACAACAACAGCGTAAAAAAGAAATCCACAGTTTTGTCAGCCGGTTTCGAGCCCAAGCTACCAAAGCCAAGCAAGCACAAAGCCGCCTAAAAGAACTTGAGCGTATGGAAGACATTGCGCCAGCCCATATTGACTCGCCATTCAACTTTTCATTCCCGCCGCCGGGAAAAATTTCTGACCCATTACTGCATATTGACCATGGCTCACTGGGCTATAACGACACAGTTATCTTGAGCGGTGTTAGTTTGAGCATTCATCCCGGCAGTCGGATTGGATTTTTGGGTGCCAATGGTGCGGGTAAATCAACATTGGTTAAAACCTTGGCCAAAGAAGTACCGATGTTAGCTGGCGAACTCACCCAAGGCGAAAACATGCATCTGGGGTATTTTAGCCAACACCAGATGGAAGCGTTGGACTTATCAGCAAGCCCGATTGTACATTTACAGCGCTTGAGGCCCCGTGCTCGCGAACAGGAAATACGTAATTTTTTAGGTGGTTTCGACTTTCATGGCGACATGGCTTTAAATGGTATCGCTAATTTCTCTGGTGGCGAAAAAGCGCGACTGGCGTTAGCCATCATTGTTTGGCAAAAACCCAATGTATTGTTGCTGGATGAGCCTACCAACCATCTCGACCTGGATATGTGTCACGCATTAACCGTCGCGTTACAAGCCTTTGAAGGTGCTGTCATTATTGTCTCGCACGACCGTCATTTACTGCGTAACAGCGTAGATCAATTCTATTTAGTCACCGATGGCAAGGTGGAAATTTTTGATGGTGATTTAACCGATTACAGCCGTTGGTTGTTAGATAAAGGCCGTCAAGGCAGCCAAAATACTGAAAGTAGCCATCGTCCAAGTGAAAGCAACCCGAGTAAAAATAGCGCCGGTGATGGCTCAAAGAAAGAACAACGACAACAGGCGGCTGAACAGCGTAAAAAGCTGAACCCCATCAACAATGCAATTAAAAAGATCGAAAAACAATTGAGTCGGCTAGACGAATCACTGGCCGAGATTGACGAAAAACTGGCAGACAGTAGTTTGTACGAACAAGAAAACAAAACAGTGCTAAAAAACTTGCTGTTGGAGCAATCCAACCTAAACACCGAAAAAGACCAGCAAGAAGAAAAGTGGCTGATGTTTCACGATGAGCTGGAGAGCTTACAAATTACTTGAGTAAAATGGGTTAAAAAATAGTTCCTCCGTCACGGGCGGGGCCTTTAGAATAATG
>JAGPWA010000125.1 GCA_018066715.1 Porticoccus sp.
TTGGTCGCTATTGTTCTCTACCTATGTTCTGACTGGTTGCTGCGTCAGATTGAGATTCGGCGTGGAGCGCCCTTCAAAAATCGTAGCATCATCTATTTCGTCATCATTTTTGTTTTAACACTGGGAACCTTCGAGGTTTTACAGCGCTTTCTTCAGCACAGCTCCGGTGGCTGAATGGTCATTTGAATAAAATTAATATCGCATCAACGGCATCAAAATAGTGATGCGCAATTTTAAGTAATAAATTTTTAGATATCGATGCCTTATAAAATAATAAATTCACCTGCTTTTGAATCAAAATCAATCACCAGAACTTGAGCTGGAGCCAGCTGTAATTTTTTTTGTAACTGGTAAGGGTAGTCGTTCTGGCTGGGGTGGTCCTTCATTCTCACCTTAAAATCGATGTTTCCAGCGTCAACGGGTAGCCGGAAATAGATGGAGGACAGGCCATCTTTATGTAAGCCACGAGGTGTATGTTCCTCGCTATAAACTATTTCACCATTGATTAATAAATCGAGCATCAATGATGAACGCTCTCGTGGGCAAACTTTGGCAATACGCATATTGGGCGGCAATTGAGCCAGTTCTGTCTCACTACGGATATGGCATTCCCCAATAAGTTGTCCTGCATGTCGTAAGCTGAGTTTGATCATTGCTTGATTATCAGGGAAGCGCTGGTACGCCGGTGAATTGGAAAAATAACCAATAAACCCGATAAAAAGGCTGTAACAGAGTAGCTGGCCGGCCCAGAATTTCCAGTTAGTCATGGCCAGACCCTTCTGTTTCTTCAGCCTTGTGAATTGCCAGCTCAATGCGATATTCCGTGAGGGCCTGTTTGAGTTTTTTTCCTTCAGCGGGGCCAGCCCAGAAAAGCTTCACTTTTTGTTGTCCTGCTTTGGTACGAAGGTGTGGCATTCGTTCGCGATGAAAGCGTTGTTCGGTCCACTCGGTACCTTTTCGGAAGTAACAGTCCTGACTGCAACAGCCACTCACCATGACGCCATCAATTTCTGGTTGTCTGGAAATATAATCGGCAAAGGACGGGGGTAGCAGCCCAGCACAAGGTAGGCTAATGACAGCGGTTTGGTCGTCAGCAATGCGCTTGATCTCATTGCCATGATCACAACCAAATACTACCAGACGTTGGTTGCCCTTTAGTGCCTCCAGTTTTTTGTGTGTTTCCTGACGTAGATGGTCGATGGAAAAACTGGGGATTTCAATGCCGGAAATCAGCTCATCAACATGCCTAAAAGGCGTCGCTGACGGGCATGAACCTGCACAGATACCACAGGCAGTACATAGGTCAGGGTCAACCTGAGCTTGCTTATGGCCCTTTTTGAAATCATGTTCGATCATGGTGATGGCTTCAAAGGGGCAGTCTTGGTAGCACCAACTACAGCCATTACAGTTATCAGGGTTAACTTCAGCCGCTTGTTGAGTATTTTTCTTGTTAGGGGATAGCCAAGGAAGAATAGCTAGGGCACCTGAAATGCCTACCAATAATGCCCAGACCGGACCATAGCCCCAACTATCCAACAGAGGGTAAACATTCATGTATACCCAGTCCAAGTCGATAGATGTAACAGAGACTGACATGTCGGCCTTGTTCATACTGACAGCAGGTTTGATCAGTGACAGCAGGATCAAAGCTGCAAGAGTACCGCGAGCAAGGCCTTTGGGAGGGCTTGTTTTTGGTAGTTTAATCCGTTTGATATGAATAAACATACCCACTAGTAGAAATAGCGGAATGGCAATATGCATAAAGACCAGAAGTGAAAAGAAGCGGTCACTCAGGGTTTGGTTTGAAACAAAATTACGCGCCAGTGAATCACCGATAAACGGTAGCCAGCCAAACCATTCTGTGGTGATTTCAGAGATATATTGAGCAAGCTGATCCCAAACTAGCCAGTATCCACCAATTGCAGATGCAAATAGTAACCATAGTAACGGGACGCCACTGAACCAGGAAAACCAGCGCGCACCACGGAAGCGCCCAAGACTAAATTCCCGTAGCAGGTGTAGGGTGACAGTAATTGCCATGGCGTCGGACGCATAACGGTGCAAACTGCGGATGATACCACCAGCAAACCACTGATTATTGGTGAGGGCTTCCATAGACTCAAAGGCGCCACTGATACTCGTATCAAAAAAGATAAACAGGTAAAGACCGGTGACAGTGACTATCCAGAAAAAATAGAACGACAGGGCACCTAACTGATACCAGGGATTCCAGCGCTCACCAAAAATCTGATTAAAGGCGCTTTCCATCATCCGGAACAGACTGAGCGCCGAGCGCTCGATAACTCTGATCACTGTATTCTCTCCATAGGTCTTACTTGGTTAAGAATTATTTGTTTCGCTCCGCTTTGCTGTAGCGCCATTCCCTGATAAATAGAATGATCATCAACCCACCGATGGTGAGCCCAATAAAGAGCCCGACAAAAATTGAGTAATCAAATTTATAAGAGTCGGAATAGGGGTCGTACACTGTGCAAAATAGACGAACCTTGTCAGTAATTTGTTGAAAAAGTGATTGGTCTGCTTTTTCACCAAAGACCAGTTGCTTGAGTGGCTCCACAAGGTGTGGGGTTTGAAACTGGATACCATAGACTTGCCGGTTGACGACACCATGTTTGTCTAGCAGAGTGGTTTGAACCAGATGGTCAAAGCCATTGGGTGAGGGGAAAAACTGGAAGCCAAGTTGTTTAGAAAGTTGAATTATGGTTTCTTTATCAGTGGCCAGGAAGTCCCAGTTGTCCTCATTGACTGATTGTTGTTTGGCGAAAATTCGCATGGCATCAGCGGTATCGTTGGCTGAATCAAAACCGATAGTGACAACATTAAAGCTGTCTTCTCCCAGGACAGATTGAGCCTTACCCATAACCTTATCAAGATGTTTGGTCGTTGTTGGGCAGATATGGAAGCAAGAGGTATAAATCAGGCTGATAACCAGTGGTTTTCCGCGGTAGTCACTGAGCTTTTTTTTCTCCCCCAGGCTGGTAAAGAAATGATATTCATTTAGCTGATTGCCTATAGCGGATTGACTGGTATCCAGAGCGGTTTTTCGGTCGAAGGTTGGTGCAGGTTTGTGCTGATGTTCTTGTATCGCCATGTCTTCGGCAATGACTGTTGTGCCCAGTAGACAGATCAGTAGGGCTAGTGCCCAAGATAGTCGTTTCATCGATGAATTACCCAATGAGTAAGGGATCTATCATTGCGGCGATTAACAACAGTGTCAATTGAACTAATGATGCAAGAAAGCAGCGAATAGCCGTTTTAGGGTTGGCATCCTGAACCAGGTGAATCCCTTTATAGATGAAGTAAGTGCCACCTATTGATGCACCCGCAAGATAAACCCAGCCCATGCCATAGAAGCCGGGCAATAGTGACACTGCGACCAGTACAATAATATTGAGCAGGATAATTTTGGCTGCGGCATCATCACCTTTAACTACCGGTAGCATGGGAACACCTGCTGCTGCATAGTCCTTATGAAGTGCAATGGCTAGGGCCCAGAAGTGAGGCGGTGTCCAGAGGAATAGCACTACAGCGAGTAATATAGATGGCATACTTAAAGCAGGGTCAGCTGCCGCCGCACCGGCTAAAACGGCAAAGCTGCCAGCAGCTCCGCCAATCACAATATTCCAGGCAGTACGTCGTTTGAGCCATAGGGTATAAATAACACCGTAAGTAAAGGCCCCCATAAACACATGGAAACCTACGGCAATATTAAATATCCAGCTGGCAAGTCCCACAGAGAGCAAGAGTAGTGCGGCTATTAGCCATAACCAGCCTTTGTTATGTGAGGCGGCACCCGTCACAAAAGCCCGATTTTTGGTGCGCTCCATACGCGCATCCAAATCTTTTTCTGCATACTGATTAAAGGCACCTGCTGCTGCAGATGCACCTAAAACAGTGAGAGCTAATGCCAACATTTGTAGGCTAGATAATGATTGACCAGGTGTGACTGCGAACCCCGCTAGGGCAGTCACTGCCATTAACACACCGATACGAAGCTTGAAAATATCAACTATCTGGGCAAACACAGAGATTCCTTAACTATTTCGTTAGTTAAAATGTGTTAGTCAAAAAAAGGGGGGCCTAGCCCCCCTCCATTGGTTACAGACCTTGTTTACAGGCTTGAGTTATAGGCTTTTAGCTTAAGCCCCAGGTTTGTGCTAAGTACTTCCAGTTAATAAAGTAGTACAGGACAAAGGCAACAAAGAAGACTGCAACCATACACAGTGTGCCAGGAATCGTTAGTGAGGCTTTATTGGTCGCGTACTCCTCATCAGTAACGGGGGCAACGATCATCACATCACCAACCTTCTCATCTTCACCAATTTTCTTGCCGAACAGCAGAGAACCGACCACGATAATGCAGAAAGCTGCGCCACCTAGGCAGGCTAGGATCACAGACATACCATTTAATCCCATCATGGTGATCGCTGCCGCTGAGAATTCAAACCCACCATCCGAACCCGAGAACAGAATATCCCAGTGCCGTCGTGGTACACCCAGTGTGCCGGCACCCATCATGAACAGAGAAACACCGGTCATACCAAGGCCGAAAATCCAGGGTTGCAGGCAGGCCAGTTTTTTCATGATTAACTGACGGCGGAACAAAATGGGCACCAGCCAGAAGGTGATCGCCATAAATGTCATGGTTGTACCGATAACAACGGTGGCATGGAAGTGGCCAGGTACATACAGGGTGTTGTGAATCAGCAGGTTGATCTGCTCAGTACCCATGACTACACCGGTAATGCCACCCAGAACACCAAAACCGACCAGTGACAGGAACATACCGGAAAAGACCGGGTTGCCCCAAGGTGCTTTACGTAACCACTCAAATAAACCAGCACTGAGGCCTCGGGCACGTTGAGCATGCTCAATCGAACCGGGAACAGTCAGACCGTGAACCATGCTGGCCATTACGGCTAAGTACATCGCGTAGCTGGTGTTAAAGATTTTCCACTCTGAGCTAAGGCCAGGGTCTACCAACAAGTGGTGAGCCGAGGCTAGCTGCAATACAGCGATGTACAGCAGGAAAGCAAAGCGACTCACTTTTTCTGACAGCGGTTTTGCACCAAATAGAACGGCTGCTATCAAGTACCAGATAGAAACCTGGGCTGCTACGTTGACCTGCTGGGATGAGTGGCCGAAGGCCCACCAAATCAAGCGGTAAAGGCCTGCATCAATATTGCTGACAAAGCCAAGGTTCCAAAGTAGTGTCGGAATGAGAATGACTGCGCCGGAAGCAATGGTAAAGATGGCAATAATACAGGCCGTTAGAGCACCGAATGTCACTAGTGGTATAGAGCCCTCATAGGTTTTATCATCCTTGGCGATAACCAATGTACCGAGGAATAGAAAACAGTTAATTAATGCCCCCACCGCAAACAGGATAAGCCCCACATAGAATAGGGTGTCCGCGGGCATGGGCACATAGGAGGTCATCATGACACTGGAGTTGCCCACCACCATGACTGCGTAGTTGTTAAGCAGTGCGCCAAGAACCATCAGTAAAAATGCAGCCATTCCCACTTTTGGCATCGCCATTCGGCAACCCAATAGGGTAGAAGAGGCAAAGTGTAGTACCGCCATTTCAAAGAAGATGATCCAGAAAATCAGTACATTGATGCCGTGCCCAGTGAGTACCTGATAAAAGGTATCCGGGCCGAGTAAATGAACCTCTGGCCAGCGAGTTAGGCCAACACCCAGACCGAGTATGCCGCCAACCAATAGAAATACCACGGCTGCAACAGCATTGAGTTTTATTAGGGTTTCTGCAGGACGATGCCATTTGAGCCCGGTATCGGGACAAATTCTAAAATCATTATTAGTATTCATGTCAGCCCCTTATTCAACAACGTAAATCGTGCCCAGCATATTGTGATGCCCGATTCCGCAGTATTCGTTACAAACAATAGTGTGCTTACCGGTTTTATTCGGGGTGACGGTTAATACCATGTCATAACCCGGAAGGACTTGCACATTGAGGTTGGTGGGCTGCAGGGAGAACCCATGCTGCCAATCAATTGAGGCGATGTGAAGACGATAGGTTTCGTCTTTCTTTAGCTCAAAATAGGGCCACCATTGCCAGAGTCGACCTACCAGGTATATATCTTCGCCTGCGGGAGGTTTGACCACTGGAATCTGCATGTCACCTTCAGTTCGAACAGTGTATTTGTCAACAACCGCCTGAGCTTTGGCCATGTAGATTTCTGGGGTGGTTCTGTACGCCTCATCAGATAGGTTTTGGTCACCATAAATATGCCAGAATGGCATCATCAGGGTTAGAATAATTCCCCAAACGACCACAACAGCTATCCAGATTAGCTCACCTTTTTCTATGGGTTCTTTCCACCAAATTTTTTTGGCGGGAGGTGAAATGCTAGTCATTTTTAATTCTCCGCTTGTTTATTGGGAAATGGGGATAGAAATTAGCTCCATCACACCCCAAACGATGTAGAGAAGTGTGGGAACGGATATCCCGATAAATAACAGAAGAAACGGGTTGTCCAGCACCCTTTGCATTACGGGTTTATCCCGTTCCTCAACGTGGTTGTCATCACTCATGGCGGCTCGTCCCTATTTTTTTGGTTATAAATACCCGAGTTTTTTGGTCAGTTACCCGACGAACTTTAACGCTGTATCCCGTCATTGCACTTGACCTAAGTCAACGCTTGGAAAGTGGCTGTTTGGAACAACGACTAGCTAGAAGGATAGTTCAAAAAAAAGGGGTGTGGAAAAGGGGTGTAGAAAAGGGATGCAGTGATGAAAGAAAAAAGTGAAGCTGAGTGAAATATTTTGTCAAAAATAATCACCCAGCTTTGTCATGTGGTGTTGTTATCCGGGCCGACCATCAACTCGTGGTTGAGTCAGCACTGGCCAATAGATAACGATATAGCCTAGGTAGGCAAATACCCAGCAAGCAATACTGATCATATACAGCGAAGAAGGGTGATTTGATATGAGAGGTGCAACGACTCTGACGATAGCGGATATTGCCAGTGCTCCGTAGCCGAGGGTAATCCAGATGCCAACTTGCAACATTCGGCCAGTATGGCCAAGGGAGACACGGCTGATCATGGCCAGAACCATTAGCCCGATCCCTCCGATGGTCAGTCCGTGGAGAGCAGCGCTCAGTGGTATTGTCAGGCCAAAATGATAGGCTCCCAGTAACCCTAAACTAATAATAATAAGCAAATAGGCCAGGTGTAATGACCAAAGGAGAGGGTTGCCCAATGTGATTATTCCCTGCCAGCGGCCCATTCGTAGGGCATTAGTGAATGCGGAGAGCAAAAAGAGAATGCCGAGAATAGGTTCTGCGTTAAGGCTACCAGTAACCAAGGTGAAAAGTACCGCCAAGCCCAGAGGTGCAATTGACAATAATTCCAATATTAAAACAGGCTGTGGTTTTTGAGTCTGGGTAGCATTTGCCGTAAAGAACGGAATGACTCGTCCACCCATAATAACAATGATGAGTGTGACAATAAGAATAGTGGTTTGGGTATCAGGTAATGACAGTACGTCACCGCCAATTAAACGGTAGTGGCTGTGGCCGTTAGTCCAGGCAAGTAGTAGAAAGAGCGGGATAAATATCAGGTTCCGCCATAATTTGGCCGCCACGATTGGGCGAGCAAGTATTACAGCAGACAATGGAAGAAACAGGGTGTCGATAATGGCAATTATTTCTCCCGGTACGATGGGAAACAACATCAAGAGTCGCCCTACAAGCCAGAAACTAAACAGGCCCGCTAGTGGCCACCCAGACAAGCCGGGAAGTCCGCTCCAATTTTGAACTGCAGTCAGTATAAAGCCGACGATAATGGCTATGCTAAAACCAAATAGCATTTCATGACCATGCCACCATAGCCATCCACCGTAGGGTTGCCATGTCAGGGTCGGGTCGTTTAGAAATACGGCCCAAAGCAGTAGGGCGAGAACGGAAAAAAGGCTGCCAAACAGAAAGAAAGGACGGAATGCTAACCTGAAAATGGGAGGTTTTTTCTGTTCCTTTTTCATGTCGGTAATATTTAGCATTGTTGATTCCAGTGGGCTTAGGGCTGAACCCTAATGTATCAACCAGTAGATCACAACCATTACTCTAGGGTCGTGGAAAAGGGTAGGTAGTCATTGTCGGTGATCCCAGTAAAAACAGAATTGACGATTCTCAAAGACCGCTAAGGTAAATGGTGTTTGAGTGTTATTTTTGGCCAAAAAAAACCCTCGTTTCCGAGGGCTTTGATTTTTCTGGGAAGAGTGATTAGTAAATGTCTTCCTTAGTATTGGTTGCATTGAACTTGCCAGTTGGCGTAATCAAGCGTTTGTCTTTGATGACTGCTTTCAACTTACGTGTTTTGTCATCGACGACCACAATAGCTGATTCAGCATCTGAGCCATTCCATACTGAGAACCAAACCTCATCACCGGCCTTGTTGTACTCAGGCTGCACAACTCGGGCGGGACCCTGGTCAGCAACACCGGCCCATTCTGCAATGGGGAGTACTTCATAACCTGCATCCAGATCATCAACATTAAATACGGCAATAGATTGGCTGATCTTGGTGTCTGGGTTGAGAGGTGCATCTACCCAAAGGTTTTTCGATTTGGGGTGTGTCTTAACAAATAACGAACCACCACCTTGACCTTTGAGTATCTTGGGCACTTTCCACGCATGTTCCTTGTGGTTTACTGGGTCAGTACCGATGAGAGTGATTTCATCACTCCCTAGTGCGCTAGTCACCCAAACAGGACCATAGGCCTTGGTGTTGAGGTTCGCACCACGACCGGGGTGGGGGATTTTCGTAACATCGACCAACGCGACCATCTTACGTTCTTTGGAGTCCACCACAGCTATTTTGTTGGACTTGTTCGCTGCCGTCATAAAGTAGCGTTTACTGGCATCCCAGCCACCATCGTGGAGGAAGCGGGCTGCTTCTAACTCAGTGATCTGTAACGCATTAATGTTTTCGTAGTTCACCAGAAGAATTTTACCGGTCTCTTTAACATTGACGATAAATTCAGGGTGCTCATGGGACGCCACGATAGCAGCTACCCGTGGTTCAGGGTGATATTCCTGAGTATCTACAGTGTAGCCGCGTGTGGAAACAATCTTAAGTGGTTCCAACGTTTCACCGTCCATGATGGTGAATTGTGGTGGCCAGTAAGACCCTGCAATCGCGTATTTATCTTCAAACCCTTTGTACTTTGAAGTCTCGACAGAACGGGCTTCGGAGCCAATTTTAATTTCCGCGACCGTTTTCGGTACTTTCATGTACATGTCGATCATATTGATCCTGGCATCACGGCCAATAACGAACATGTAGCGACCAGAGCTGGATGGGCGTGAAATATGTACCGCATAACCGGTGTCGACGACAGAGATAATCTTTTTAGTGTCACCATCGATCAATGCCACTTGGCCACTATCACGCAGGGTGACAGAGAACACATTTTCAAGATCAAAAGTGCCTTGTGGCTTTTTAGGTCGATCTTTGGGTGCTACGACAAGTTTCCAGCTTTCCTTCATTTCCTTCATGCCAAATTCAGGCGGGACAGAAGGGTTGTGTTGTAGGTAGCGAGCCATGGCATCGATCTGTGCATCGGTCAGGTCACCGGAGGTACCCCAGTTAGGCATGCCGCCAGGTGTACCAAAGGCAATCATCGCCTTTAGGTAATCGGTACCTTTTGGCTGAGTTACATCTGGAGTTAATGGTTTGCCCGTTGCCCCCTTACGGAGTACACCGTGGCAGCCAGCACAACGCTCAAAATAAGTCTTGGTTGTAGCAGCCCATTCTTCCGGTGTGATTTTGGGTCCGTTTGGATGGAGGGACATATTGCCATCTCCAAGTGCCGTCGGGGCACCCATATAGCGAACCTCCGCTCCAGCAGTTCCCGGGTGATCAGATTTTTCTTCTGCTGCCATACTGTAGCCACCGGCAAACATTGCCGTTAATGCCAGAATGGATGCGGTTAGCTTTTGTTGATGTTTCACAGTGCGCTCCTTTGAAAGGCTATTCTTCTCTTGTCAGTGTCGTACTAAGTGGCTGAAAATTCATTGATACTTGTCAAGAATCTTGTGAGCTTTCAATTATTTTTACTGGAACAGTTTGGTTATGAGCGCGTTCGCGCTTTTCCCGCCGTTTGCGTTTTTCTACCAGTGGTGGGCATACATGTTCATTCCAATAAGCCACCTGGCAATCAAGGCAGAAGTGGCATTCGTTATCGATAATTTCACCGGTGGGTTTGATAGCACCATTTTGGCAAAGGGAAGCGCAGGCTTGGCAGGGTTTGCCGCATTCGTTACGGCGACGCATCCAGTCGAAAATACGGAATCGACCTAAAATGCTGAGACCCGCACCGAGGGCGCAAAGGTATTTGCAGAAGAATTTACTGTTGAAAATAGAAATAACTAATAGGGCGATGGCATAGGTAACATAACCCCATTCACGTGAAAATTTCATGGTGATAACAGTTTTAAAAGGCTCCACTTCTGCCATAGCTGCTGCTGTGGAAAAAGAGTCAAGAGAAATTCCTACGAGGGCAATCAGGATAAAATATTTTATTGCCCAGAGTCGTTCATGAATCATGCTGGGAAACTCAAAAGAGGGGAGGTTTAACTTTTGAGCCGCTTTATGAATGAGTTCTTGTATAGCGCCAAATGGGCAAAGCCAGCCGCAGAATACACCTCGACCCCACAGTAAAATGGAGGCAGCCATAAAGCTCCAGATTAGGAACATGGCAGGGTCTAGCATCAGCGTGTCCCAGGTAAACCCATGACTGAGAGTCTGTATAAAAGCCAGCATGTTGACGATGGATAGCTGTGCTGAGAATATATAGCCAATAAAAATGACGGTAAATAAAAGGTAGAAAATGCGGAGGGTGTTAAATAATTTCGGCTTTCTAACAAGCCAGTCTTGAAAAAATAGAATGGCAAGCAGTAACCCCAGCGCTGAGACCAGAATGATAATAGTGGGTAGCTGGTCAAGCCAAGGTTCCAGCCGTTGTTTCCATCGATCAGCCTCGCTAAGGGCTATTGGTATCGTGGCGGACATTGTTGCAGCTTGTGATGGCCAGCTTAATGCTATGGCTACTTTCTTTGCTGATGCCATGATGGACCGATTCAACACCATGGCTGTGATGGTGGCACTGCTTATCCCATCAATACCTACGTAGCCGGGCCTGTTTGACGCATCGACTCGAACCTTATCCAGTGCAAACAGGTTGATGTATTGATCGGTGAAACGGTTGAGATCCGATTCTTTTACGCCCACAACCAGAATAGGTTCTTCATGTTGAACAATCTTCAGCCCGATAATAGCTGCTCGGGTATCCATGGCGATTAAGGTGACTATTGGCTTGCCTGAATAGGCCGGTATAGGTGTTATCTGATGACTATAGAATACAGCGCCCTGAACCTCTCCATTGTTGTATACCAAGCGATATCCAGGTTGTCCGATGTCTTGTGCAAGAGTTGTTGCTTCGGGAAACCAGGGCTTGAGGTCTTGAAGCTGAAGATTAGCAATATCTGGGGGCGTTAGTGCTAAGGCGGAATTGACCACCAACATTAATAGGCCACTCATTAGCCACCTAACAAGGCCCATAATTCTCCCACCACTTCAATCTAAAGGAATACCCGTAAGAATGATGGGGCTTAGGTGTAAACGACTTGATTAAGGTCAAGAAAAGTAATAGATACCGGTTTTAGACTCCTGTTAATGAAGAAATATAGCCCCATAACCTCGTTACTGATGTTTTCGCTGGCACTCCCCTTCATTTTGTTATGGCCCAGTTCTGGTCAGGCTGATGACAATTCCATCGTGAATAATGATGCTGTTGCCAATGAGCGTCCGCCACTGACCGGCGATGAGCTGGCAAAATACTGGAAGCTGGATTGTCGGCAGATTGCCGTATCAACTCAGAGATGGGCAGAGTCAGGATTGTTATTACCACGGCCAGATATGACGGCTGTAAATTGGCGTGGGCTGGAACTCTGTGCAGTAATCTACAGTGTTAGAGACACCGGCCGATATGAGCCTTGCCCGGATTACGGTGGGGCGTTGCTTGCGCTTAAGTCTATGCGCTCAGGGCAAATAAAACCTGACCCTTTAACGGTCTCGGGCTATTTGTCGGGGTGTGGTCTACAAAAATAAAGCTGAATGTTAATGACTGGTCCCTTCTTCATAGTGGGTTTTATTGTAGACGTTATATTTTCCTGAGGGTTTGCTCATTGGCAGTCTTTTTATTTCTTCGAGTGTTTGTGCGTCGTATATTACCAGCGCACCCTCTATATCCCAGATACTGACTAATGCATAACGACCATCTTTGGTAAATTCCACGTGACCGGAGGTTTTTCCGGGTTCTGGTTGCAGGGTTTTTACAATTTCTAAGGTCTTTTTGTCGATAACATGCATCTTGTCTTTGTTGGGGCCAAAGAACACATCGCCCCAAGCATAGGGGCTGTTGGCATGACTACGCATAAAGAAGCCGGGGCCTTCTGTTTTGATCGTTTTGATCGTTTTCCAGCTATCCATATCGATAACACTGATTTCACCAGTACTGAAATTAGGGGAGGCCAGCACGGTTTTACCCTGATAACGCCAGGTAATACCAGAGCCTAGGTGTGGCATGCCTGGTAATTCCAGGGTGGCTATTTTTTTCCCGCTGTCGAGATCGATGACCAATCCACCCTTGATTTTGGATTTTTTGCCGCCGCTGTCTGTGGGTCTTGCGGCACCGATGACTTGCGAATAGCTCTGGTTAAAGAAAAAGTCATCGAGGTAGTCATCCAGCTTGATGCGGCGTGGTACAAAGTTTGGTTTCCCTTCACTTAGTTTTTCATCTATGTCCCCATAGGGAATTTCCCAGACCTCCGGGATATCTTTTAGTGCGGCAATAAAGCTGTTGCGTGTTGGTGCCGTGTAAACGGCACTAACTCGTGAGGTGGTACCTCCATCCCCTTGAGTGGGGATAATTTTAATGGGAGAAAGATCTTTGGCGTCGAGTATCACTAGGTTGTGTGGCAAGTAATTGCCTACAGCGACATAGCGGCCATCGTAGGAAACGGCCAGGTTACGGGTATTAATACCCGCACGGATTTCAGCGACGGTCTTCAAATTGTAGATATCAAATTTTGAAATCCAGCCATCGCGCGAGGCAAAGTAAACATAGCGTCCATCACGGGTGTACTTAGGCCCGCCGTGTACGGCAAAGCGGGTTTTAAAGCGGTGAATGGGTTCGAACATATCACCATCGAGGAGTGTGGCATGGTGATCGCCCAGCTCAACGACGATAAACAGATTTTGTAAGTCGGCCTCAAATACTGGCTCGTCTCCCAGTTGTTCAGATTGATAGTGCTGCTCATGGGAGCCTTTAATGGCCTGTATGTCCCAACTTGGGGTGATAGGTGAGGGGGTGTAGATATAGCCAGCCAGTTGATTTATTTCCTTTGGAGATAATTTCTCAGAAAAGCCGGGCATTTGTGTGGCAGTACGCCCATTAGCAATCACATCCACTGCGGCAGGTTTTTTCAACCGACTTAAATTTTGTGGAAGCAGTGCAGGGCCCATAGCGCCCAAGCGCTGAGCACCGTGACACTGAGCACAATGCTGGAGGTAGTTTTGAGTGCTCTCTGCCATTTCTGCGTTTGCCGAAAATGTCGCTAGACTAATAATGGTCGAAAAAAATAGAACTATAAATTTCATAAATATCAATTCACTATGAAGGGAATGTAATGTTTTTTATAGGTATGGTGTGTTTGCTATAAGGGGTCACTTGTAATCGAGAACTCTCTTCAGTGACGCCGATTTCTTCATTCGTCAGATAGCAGGCGGGATCTTCCTGCCAGGGATCGCCGGTTAATGAGTAGGCTCTGACTCTGGTGTTACCCCCGCAGATACTACTGAGCTGGCATGCACCACAGCGGCCTTTTAATTGTCTTGGTTGTTGTTTTAGACCGGCCATTAATGGGTCTGAACGGTCTTCCCAAATTTCCGAGAAAGGTCGGTCTTTTACATTCCCCAGATCATAATCCCACCAGAAAGTGTCGGGATGAACATTGCCGAGGTTATCGATATTTGCCACATACAGACCGGAGGCATTGCCTCCCCAGCTTTCAAGTCTTTGACGGATAAAGTCTTCCTTCTCAGGGTGATTTTTTCGTACCCAGTGAAGCAGGTAAACACCGTCTGCATCATTGTTTCCCGTGACGTACTCTACGGTTTTACCGCGTTGGAGTTCGTTCCAGCAGCGTTCGAACAACAAATCCATGGCTGCTCGAGTCATTTGGTGAACCACATCATCCTTGCGGTTACGGTTACCACGTCCCGCGTAATTAAGATGTGACAAATAAAACTTATCGATCCCTTCGTCATCTACAACTTTGAGTAAATCTGGTAACTCATGAGCATTATCTTGGGTCAGGGTGAAGCGCAGCCCAACTTTAATGCCATTATCCTGACATAGACGTACTGCCTGCATTGATGCGTCGAAAGCACCATCCATTTGCCGAAACTTGTCATGGGTTTCGCCGATGCCATCAATACTGATACCCACATAGTCAAAACCAGTTTCCAGCAGAGGCTCAATATGGCTTTCGTCAATTAATGTACCGTTGGTTGATAGACCCGTGTAAAAGCCTTGGTCTTTCGCATAGCGCCCAATACGATAGATATCCGGGCGTAACAGTGGTTCACCGCCTGACAGAATCAGGGCAGGCACATGGAAGGCTTTTAAATCATCCATCACCGTTTGTACTTGCTCGGTAGAGAGCTCTCCCGGGAAATCCGTGTCGGCGCTAATGGAATAGCAATGTTTGCAGCATAAATTGCAACGGCGGATTAGGTTCCAGATGACCACGGGCCCGCGAGGTTTTCGTAGTGGGGGAGCCTGCTCGGGATTAGCGAGTGCCTGCATGAACTGTGTTACACGAAACATATCACTGTCCTTTCTTTCACGGTGTCTTTTGTTTAGAGACTCTAGTCTTTACGGATTCTTAAACCGGTTTTCTTTAAAATTTTCACACTGTTGAGTTGGGCCATTTCACCACAGGCCGATCCCAGTAACTGGTGTATGGTCTCTACTTGCCGGTTAACCTCATCTTCACTTCGGCCATGTACCATGGCAAATAAGTTGAAATTCCAATCGGGTGCTTTGCGGGGCCGCTGGTAGCAGTGGCTGACAAAACTAAGTTGTCCCACTTGCGTGCCTAAACGCAGTATCTCACTGTCATCAACATCCCAAACGGTCATCAGATTAAATCGATAGCCCAAGGCGTAGTGGTTGGGCACCAAGCCAATACGCCTGATGAGTCCTTGGGAGGTCATATCTTGCATTATGTCTAGGAGCTCATCTTCGGTCGTGTCAACCTGCTCGGCAATAACCTGATAAGGGTGATCGCATATAGGTAACCCTGTTTGGGTGGCAGCCATTACTTTTTTTACCAGCGCTTCTTTGCTTATCTGTTTACTCTGCTTCAAACCCATAACTTAAACCCTATGCCTCAAACTTTAGCCCAACAAAGAACTCTGTTTGTTTTGGTAAGTTTAAGCCAGGGCAGCCAGTGATTTTGGTTATATCGTTAAAAAGTGTTTCGAGGGCTTGTTCACTCTCAGCAGCTAACACAAACCACATATTCCATTCATGATCACGCTGATAGTTATGTGCTACTTCGACATAGCTGTTCACGAGCTCAGTGACTTCATCAAATCTTTGGGCGGGCACTTTGAGTGCGCAAAGAGAAAAGGCACCATCAATCTTTTCAATGTTATACAGAGGGCCAAAGCGAGTCAGCACCCCTTTGTCTAATAGATCAGAAATAGTTTTCTGTACCTTTTCACTGGTTGTGTTCAATGCGTCGGCTATTGTTTGAAAGGGTTCAGCGGTTAGGGGGAAATCACCTTGGTAGCCGTTGATTAGCTGCTTTTCAAATTCGGTCAGTTCAACTTCCTGCTGTTGTAGGTTTTTTCGTTGCTGGGTGCCTTGATGATTACACATAGTGTGCACCGCGCTGTTTAAATTGGCGGGTGCTGAATAATAGCTGGTGTGGGTAATTCAGCAGATGCTTGTGAGTGATAGATTCAATTTGCTGTTGTACTTGGGTGCGTTCTTTTCCGTGAATCATACAAAATAAATTAAACGGCCAGTTGGTGCGTCGCGGCCTCTGATAGCAAAGTGTGACAGCCGGTTCTGCTGACAGCAGTTGCGCCACTTGATCGACCTGTTGATCTGGGACATCCCACACCACCATACAGTTTGCGGTATACCCCAGCTCGTGGTGCCGCAATACCATACCAAACCGTTTTATCAGTCCTTGCTGTTTCATTGCAGCAATTTTTTCTATGACAGCCTGTTCGCTAGTGCCTAATTGTTGGGCGATATGTTGGTATGGCCGAGCGACCAGAGGTAGCCCTTCCTGCAAGACTTTTCTGAGTGCGTGCTCGCTGAGTTCACATTCGAGTGGCTGTTCTACCATAGTGGGAACCCAAGATCGATGTGGTAGCCCTTTGCCATGGGTAAATCGAGCAGGGGATAGTCAAATTCTGCGGCAATATGGGTTAAGACACTGTCCACTTCTACCTGGTTACATGCGTTGATGACAAACCAGAGATTAAACTCATGTTCCCGTTGGTAGTTGTGGTTCACTTCCTTAAGGGCATTGATACTTTCAGCGACATGTTCAATCTCATGCTCAGGAACGGCAAGTGCTGCCAGCGTACTGGCGCCAGCACGCTGGTGATCAAATACGGCGCCAAACCTTGAGATAGCATTATTTTGTTGAAAGGCGTTAAGACGCTCGATGATTTCTTGTTCCGGTATACCCAACTGATTTGATAACACTTTGAATGGCTGAGGGTGGAGCGGAAAGTCCTTCTGCACAGCATTCAGCAAGTCTCTATCTTGATTGGATAGTTCTAACCTATACGGAACAGATGTTTGCTTCACAATACCCTCCATCACAGGCCAATCTTTCCAGCACGGTTAGTGAAGAAAATACCGCTGGGTTTGTCTGCCTTTAAGGTTTTAATCAAGCGGAGTGTTTCTGTATCGAATACTTTTATTTGGTCCTTATCACGAACCGATATCCAGACTTTTTCACCGCGAGGAGTGAACTCCATGTGTAGTGCTCCTTTGCCCACATCGAGTGTTTTAATGACCTGGAGAGAGGGGACATCTATCACTTGTATCCAGTTATTGTCGGGGTAGGCAAAGTTGACCCATACTTGACGCCCATCGGGCCTAGCTATGGCGAACACGGGTTGTCCTTTTAGCTCAATACGACCAGATTCTTCCCACGTATTTTTGTCGACCACCAGCACTTGGTGTAATCCCATCGCTGGTAGAAAGATACTCTCTCCAGCGACTGCCCAGCCTTCGAGGTGAGGCATTTTATAAACGGGCAATTTATCGTGGCCTCGACTGTATCCTGGAAGGATGCGTCTCATTCCTTTGTCGGGTTGCCAAAGATCTAGCATTGCCAGTCCATCTTCACCAAATAAACCTGCGATGTAATAGCGGCCATCTCCAGAGATCAACGCGTCATAGGGTTGTTTGCCAATCTGTTCAAACTTGGTGATTTTTGGTTGAACGGGGTTTGAGAGGTCTGCAATCCAGGTTGAAGCACCTTCAAACAGTGAAAAGATAAACTTTTGCCCCGGGGCATCTACCAGCCCAACGGTTTTTGATTGCTCTGTACTGTCGGGTATTGTTGCAGGGATATCAGCTACAAGAGACAGGTCTAGGCTATTAAATATTTTGACGCCACCCGGCACATAATTAGATACAGCAATCAGTGAACCATCCTGCGAAATAGCGCCACCGATAGAATTACCACCCTGAATTACTCGTTTGACAATTGTTCCATTGAGAATGTCTACTTTGGTCAACCCTCCATCGCGCCCGAATATATAGGCGTAACGGGCATCTCTGGAATATACCGCCGAGGCATGGGATAGATCACCAAGCCCTTCGATGCGGCACAGAACCTGATCACTGCTATGCTCAACAACTAACAAGCTGCCATTTTCACGCTCAACGACAACACCGAGGTCGCCTGTGCCTCGAGGCGTAGTGGCACACGCTAGGCTGTCTATAGATGTGCAGGTAAAAGCCAAGAATACCAAGGCTAATAGCGTTGTTTTTATCGTATGCCCGCTGTTCATTTCACTGTGTTCCCTGTGGAAGAGGTTCTTTCAGAAGGCGCACCAGATAGTCGATATCATCTGCTGATAATAGATTTTCCCAAGGAGGCATGGCTGATTCTGGAACGCCTTTGCTAATGATCTGCTTTAAATAGGCGGGGGTTTTGCCCTTAAGGTCTTGAGTCCCTAGCGGCGGCCCTAGGCCTCCCTTGAGGAGCAGGCCATGACAGGAGCCACAATCTTGTTTAAGTAAGTATTGTAGTTCTTGTTGACGATTACTCTCAGGTTCACTGGCGAACACCCATGAAATGGGGGCGGCACTGAGAGATAAGCACAGAAAACCCATTAAGACAGAGAGTTGAGAAGCAGCCAGCTTTTTCATACCCTAATCATTCATCATTAGGGTATGAAGCGACTATGACTTGAGTCAGGTAAGGGGAAGATGATGTGTTCACCGTGACCTAGGTTAGTGTTGTCTAAGTATAGTTAATCCCACTTTATTTCGTTCATCTATAGAACGTTGCGATAAATCAACTATTTGGGGTGATTAGAAGTTAGAATTTACCAAATTGAAATCTGAGAATCTGCTCCATGGACTACTTGCCCATATTTACAAAACTATCGGATAAACACTGCTTGATGGTTGGCGGGGGGAATGTCGCAGAACGAAAGCTATCACTTTTGATAGAGGCCGGCGCACAGGTAACGCTGGTGGCACCATCAATTAATGAGTCGATTCGTGAATTAATTAAAAACGATAGCCAGATATCACTAAACCTAATCGAGGACGATTATAACAGCAGCTTGATGGACGGCATGGACTTGGTTATCGCAGCCACGGACGACCAAGCACTTAATGAAGCGGTTTCCCATGATGCAGCTGAGCGGCACATCTTTGTAAATGTGGTTGATAACCCCAGCCTTTGCACATTCATCATGCCTGCAATTATTGATCGCTCTCCGGTGACTATTGCAATAGGTACTGGCGGGACTGCACCGGTACTCGCACGTTTATTGCGGGGGAAAATTGAAGCACTTATTCCACATCGTTTTGGTGACCTAGCTGGATTGGCTGCGAAGTATCGAGAGCGAGTGAAGGCGGCCTTGCCAAAAGGCCCCACTAGAAAGGCCTTTTGGGAAGAAATTTTTGAAGGTGAGGTTGCTGAGCAGGTTTTAAGTGGCAATCAAGCAGAAGCTGAACTGCAGCTTGAAGCGTGTATTGATAAGGGTTGTTCGCCACAACGGGGTGAGGTCTATTTAGTTGGAGCGGGCCCTGGCGACCCTGACTTGCTTAGCTTTCGTGCTCTTCGGCTTATGCAAAAAGCTGACATTGTTATTTATGATCGACTTGTCTCAAAAGAAATTTTGAATCTAGTTCGGCGTGATGCGGATCGACTCTATGTTGGTAAAGAGGCTAGCAATCACTGCGTACCCCAGAGCCAGATTAATCAGCTGCTTCATAAACTGGCAAAAGAGGGCAAACGGGTATTGCGCCTGAAAGGTGGAGACCCCTTTATTTTTGGTCGTGGTGGAGAAGAGGCTGAAGAACTGTTTGCTGAGGGGGTTCCATTTCAAGTGGTACCGGGTATTACCGCTGCATCTGGTGCTTCTACCTACTGTGGTATTCCTTTGACCCACCGTGACTATGCTCAGTCAGTGACATTTGCCACGGGGCACCTTAAAAATGACGCTGTGGATCTTGATTGGCCTTCATTAGCGCGGGAAAACCAGACCTTGGTAATTTATATGGGTTTGGGTGGGTTAAAAGTGATCTCTCGGGAGTTAATTGCCCACGGTTTGCCTTCGGATACCCCCGTTGCTGTGATTCATAAAGCCACACAGGCTGAGCAGCGCGTACTGATTAGTGATTTGGCCCATGTGGTTCAAAAAGTACAGGATGAAGAAATGAAACCACCCAGCCTTCTCATTATTGGTCGTGTGGTAGCGCTTCACGATCAACTGAACGCTAAATCACACAGCTAATTAGTTGTCGGCTCCATGTTATTTTATCGCTAGTTATTTCATCGTTTAAGCCCCTTCTCAGATCGAGTAGAATTGGTCTGAAGGAGTAACGTATGCCAACAACAACGATCAATGATGTAGCCATTTCATATACAGATGAGGGGCAGGGTGAACCCTTGTTGTTCTTGCACGGCTTGGGAATATGCCGGGCAGATTGGCGTCCTCAGATTGAATATTTCAGCAAACAGTTTAGGACAATTGCTCCAGATTTCAGAGGGCATGGCGAGTCTGCTGCCCCAGATACTGACTACAGCATCCCCATTCATGCCGCTGACGTTATCGTATTAATGGATAGCCTGGAGATCGACTCAGCCCATGTGGTAGGGCTTTCTATGGGTGGGATGGTGGCTTTTCAGATTGCTGCTGACGCACCACAGCGGCTACGTACGATGACTATAGTTAATTCTGGCCCAGCGTTGCCCAACGATACTTTTACGGCCAAAAAAATGTTGTGGTCGAGGCTTTTACTGATTCATTTGTTTGGCATGAAAGCCTTTGGGGAAAAGGTTGCAGAAAGCATGTTCCCAGGTGAGGGCCATGAGCAATTGATTGATACCTTTGCAGCGCAAATTGCCAGTAACCCCAAGAAGGTTTATTTGAAAAACCTTAAATCACTTTGGGGTTGGGGTGTTTTAGATCATCTGTCAGCCATTGAAACGCCCACATTGATGTTGACGGGTGATAACGACTATTCCCCTGTAGCGCTAAAGCAAGCAATTGTCAGTGTGATGCGAAATGCAGAATTGGTTGTGGTTGAGAACTCCGGACATGGTACGCCTATCGAAAAACCGCTTGAAACCAATCAAGCTATCGAAGAATTCATTGGCCGTTATTGAGTGATGGAAAGGAGTTGCTGGTTTATTTTTCGTTTCAACTTTCGTTTGATCGACGTGGCTTGTTTGAAAATCTCTGCGGCCTTATAGAACTCAAGAACACGTATATCGACAACATTTGGTTCAAGGTAAATATCAGGAGACATGAGCTCTAGCTTTTCTCGAATAATACTCTTTTGCATGATCTGGTAGGTATTAAATACCGCCTCAGATAGTGAGGGGATTTTCTCAGAGACTGTCCGCTCACCAATAACATCAACAGCGATGGTTAGGTCACAATCTTTTGGCAAGATATCAAAAGGTACTGGGTTGACCGCACCGCCATCAATTAAAACCTGGTTTTTAATTTTAACCGGCTCAAACAGGCCGGGTAGTGACATACTGGCTCTAATAGCGGGAATTAATGGCCCTGTTTCCAGTATGACTTGTTGGCGGTTCCAAAAATTTGATGCGACGACTCTCAGTGGTATTTCTAGTTGGGAAAAGCGTGAGGCATGGACAGACTCAAACAAGTAGGTGAGTAGGTTTTCCACACGCAATAGTCCGCGGCCACGAAACTGAGGTGCAATAAAGTCCAGCCATTTAAAAATATGTTTTCGAGTCACAATATGCTTGAGTGATTCATCTTCCCTCAGGCTAAATTCAAGAAAAATAGCCTTCATTTCAGCAGTGGACATACCGGCGCAATACATGGCACCAATCAAAGCTCCGATACTGGTACCGGACACAAAAGAGGGGCGAAGATCCATTTCCTCCAAGGCTTCGAGTACCAATACGTGACTGATGCCTTTTGCACCACCGCCGCCAAGTGCCAATCCAATTTTTTTCTTCATATTCCTTACATGATCACGGAGTTTTAGCCCGTGCCAGTTGATTTAGAGCAGGAATTCCGGTTTATTGCTGCGTATTCTTTAATAGTAGCTGGATATATCCTGTGACAGTGAATAATGACAAGTTCAAGTTTCATCCTTCTTGGTTAGAGGTGATCGGTGGTGAATTTGAACAGCCCTACATGGTGCAGTTAAAACAGTTTTTGGGTCAGGAAAAGGCCGAAGGTAAGGTCATTTATCCTGCCGGTTCAAACTGGTTTTCAGCATTTAATGAAACGCCATTTGATCATGTGAAAGTGGTTGTTTTGGGGCAGGACCCTTATCACGGTCCAAAGCAGGCTCATGGGCTTTGTTTCTCGGTACTCCCTGGTGTTGCAATTCCCCCTTCATTACGGAATATGTACAAGGAGCTGCAGGCTGATATGGGAATACAGCCACCGGACCATGGCTGCCTGACCCATTGGTCTAGGCAGGGTGTGTTGCTGCTTAATGCTACTTTGACGGTTGAGCAGGGTAATGCTGGTGCTCATCAGGGGCAAGGTTGGGAGCAGTTTACAGACCGCGCAGTACAAGTGTTGAATGAGCAGCGCGAAGGTTTGGTGTTTATGTTGTGGGGCAGTTATGCCCAGAAGAAAGGCGCTTTTATCGATACGAGCAAACACTTGGTATTAAAGGCCCCGCACCCCTCACCACTTTCTGCCTACCGAGGTTTTTTAGGTTGCAGGCATTTCTCTCAAGCTAATAAATTCCTTCAACAACAAGGAGCCGAACCCATTGACTGGCAGATACCGTCATTAGAGAGCCCCGTTGACATGTCGGACTGCTGAAAACCAATTTAGAGCGTAAGGCCAGGTGAGCTGAACTCTATCAATAACGCCTGCGTGCTCTAATAACAATAGGTTCATTTAATTAGCGATATGGACTGTAGAAGTTCTTTAGCGGGTCTCTCTCTGATAGAGACTGAATGATATTCTCTGCAAGCTTTCTTCCGCTTAACCATGCACCCTCAACGCTACCTTTATGCAACCAGTCAGCACAAATACCTAGATTGTTTTCCTTGTCCCAAGCAAAAGTCATATCTAATGGAGGTGTTGCTTCCGCATAGCGCCAAAGATGAGTTTGATGTTGGTCAGGAAGAGAGCCCCCAAGGCCTAAAAACTCTTTTATCAATAAGTCTGCGACGTCCTCTGCGGGGGAATCAAGATGTAATTCACTCCACTCTGATGTTGCGTGAAGCACCCAGGTTTCATTGCTACCTCTTTCTGGTTTGCTGTTATTCTTGGCAATCCACCTTAGTGGGCCTTTATTGACGAAGGCAGCATCAAACTTTAAGTCTACTTTTTCATTGAAATTGAGCATGACAGCCCAAGTTCCGGACATTTTTACATCTTGAGTAATCCCAGTGAGTACAGGAGAGAAGTCCTTGAAGATTTTGGTTGCTTGGGGCGCAGGAATAGTCGAGATGACAGTGTTGAAGCTACTTTTTAAGGTGCCATTTTCTTTACTTTTTAGTGACCACCTAGGGTAACTTTGAGGCCTAATACATATAGATTCTATAGTTGTGTTTAGGTTAATAGAAAGTCCCATAGAGATAAATTTAGCCGGTGTTGTCATGTTTGGAATACCAACAAAACGCTCTACGTGGTCAGTAGTTTTGGTGGATTGTTTGTCACCAAAAACAGAGATGTCTGGAGTCCATAACTGTGCAACACCTGTATTTACCCACTTAGCTACCTCCTTTTTGAATTCAGGGTCCGTTGCAGTGAAATATTGGGCTCCATGGTCGAATTCTGAGTCATCATTTCGTCTGGTGGCCATTCGTCCAGATACGTTGCGCCCTTTGTCAAATAGCTCAACAATAAAACCTGCTTGAGTGAGAGTCTTAGCACAAGAAAGTCCTGAAATCCCTGCACCAATAATACCAACAGATTTAGTTTTTAATTTTGGGGCTGTACTGTCCATGACTCTGACCACTAAGAGTACCTCCGTTGATTAGTTTGCTTCCGGATTTCAGTATACTGAGTCTTATTCTGGTTTTAAAACTAATGTCATTGCTATTGATACCTAAATGTTAATTAGCAGTCCGGTGGCCGTTTAACTAGCGATGATCAACTTTGAGGGGAGGGTGGTTAGCTTTGGCTCTCAGCCAGTTAAGCCCCTGTAGGACAGATTTTTTAGCGACAATTCGCCGCTCAAGATTATATTTACCTGGATAATCGAGTAACAATAGTCCAACGGCAATGGTCAAAAGCCCTTGCCCGGGGAGAAACAGCATCAGTAGCCCACCGAAAAGTAATAGTAAGCCAAGTAGGTTTTTCCCAAGTAACAGGCATAGCCGGATGACGGCGTGCTGTTGCTTCATCTGGGTGGGGTTGCGACGGTTGTGTAGGAAATAATCTTCAGGAATCATTGAGACCAGCCAAGGTAAAGCAACTAAGCTGCCAACGAAGGTAATCAATGAAATGACACTGAGCCAGGTGAGTAGGGTTTGATGTTCAGTGAGCCATTCAAACATTTAGCATTCTTGTCGATATTTGGTGTGGGTAGCGTACAGTGTAACAGTCATAGTATCGGTCCACCTTTAGCTCTGTAACGTCTGTTTTTACTCGACATTATTCTTGATAGATTACTTTATAAATAAACACTAATATATTGATATATAATGATTTATTCGTCTGTGTCATAAGGTAGGCTCTGTTGCTTAACAGCCTGTTCTGGTGCCTCACCTATGATTAATGTGTCTGACTTTGAGGCTTCATCTGTCAGCACCACCAGTAATTCCTGATGGTTGTTATCGGCATTGGCTGCTTGAACGATATTGCCGATACTTTGTTTCTTCGTGGGTAAATAACAGGGTGCTCCAGGTGTCGGTAATAGTGGTGCATCTGTCGTCAGCCGATACATTTTACGTTTGAGTTTGCCAAGGTATTTCATTCTGGCAACGACTTCCTGTCCCATGTAACATCCCTTTTTGAAGCTGATGCCTTCAATAGCCTGCAAGTTGAGCATTTGAGGGACAAACATAGCGACAGTTTCAGTTTGCACGTGACCAAGGCCTGCCCGAATATCTTGTAAATGCCAAAAGTCATTGC
>JAGPWA010000127.1 GCA_018066715.1 Porticoccus sp.
AAATTCCTTTTCCCGGTGATGTTTAGATTGCAGGCGAAATATACGCGCTTGCTTTAGTGAATTCTAGTCTGTCATACAGACGAAACGAGGCCCTCTCTTTTCACAAAAATAGGTCGGCCTAAATCAGTGTTTCTTTAGTGCCTTGGTGAATAATTCGCCCATAGTTCCCGTTTTTTGTTGTTCCCGTGCCGCCTTTTTTGGCACTTGATTTTTTTCATGTCTCACTGCTGCCGAACGTTCTTTCCCCGTATTTTTACTGCCGGGTTCGTCATCCATTCGCATGGATAAGCCAATACGTTTTCGGGGTATATCCACTTCCATGACTTTTACCTGGACGATATCTCCGGCCTTGACGACTTCTCTTGGGTCTTTAATAAACCGATGGGTGAGCGCTGATATATGCACTAAGCCATCCTGGTGAACACCGACATCTACAAAGGCGCCAAAGTTGGTGACATTGGTGATGGTGCCTTCCAGTATCATTCCCGGCTCAAGGTCTTTGAGTGTTTCAACACCATCCTTGAAAGTAGCTGTCTTGAATTCCGGGCGTGGGTCGCGACCGGGCTTATCCAGCTCACGAAGAATATCGGTGATGGTAGGCAGGCCAAACTTTGCATCCACATAATCACTGGGATTGATGGCATGTAGCAGGGTGCCGTTACCAATCAATGATTCGATGGGTTTGCTAATGTTTTTAGCCATTTTGGCGACAACAGAATAGCTTTCCGGGTGTACTGCCGATGCATCAAGAGGATTATCACCATTGGCTATTCGTAAAAACCCGGCAGCTTGTTCAAAGGTTTTTTCTCCGAGCCGGGGGACTTTTTTCAGCTCTTTGCGGTGTTTAAAGGGGCCGTTCTCATCACGGAATGCCACAATATTCTCAGCAATTGTCTGGTTGAGGCCAGCAACCCGGTTTAACAGGGCGGGTGAGGCTGTATTAACTTCCACGCCAATGGTATTTACACAATCCTCTACTACTGCATTGAGCTTTCGAGAAAGCTCCACCTGGCTGACATCATGTTGATATTGGCCGACGCCGATAGACTTTGGATCAATTTTTACCAGCTCTGCGAGAGGGTCTTGTAATCGTCTGGCGATAGAAATGGCACCGCGGATAGTGACATCCAAATCAGGAAATTCACGGGCGGCATATTCGGACGCAGAATAAATAGATGCCCCAGATTCGTTGACTACCACAGGCTGTGCCAATATTTGTGAATTGTTTTTCAATACATCTTTGACGAAGCGTTCAGTCTCTCTGCTAGCGGTACCATTCCCGATGGCAATGAGTGATGTTTTGTGAGTCAGGCATAGCTGTTTTAGTGTGGCTTCTGCTTCCTGAATTTTATGTTGTGATGCGGAGGGGAAGATCACGCCGTGATCTAGAACCTTACCCGTGCCGTCTACCACGGCTAACTTAACACCAGTACGCAATCCGGGGTCTAGACCGATCGTTGGTTTCTGCCCGGCTGGCGCAGCAAGCAGCAGATCCTTGAGGTTTGTGGCAAATACGGTAATGGCAGCAATCTCGGCGCGACCACGAAGTTCTGCAAGCAGGTCGGTTTCAATGTGAAGGTGTAGTTTTATCTTCCATGTCCAGCGTATGACCTCAGACAACCATTTATCGGCAGCACGCCCCTGGTTCTCAATATTGACGTGGCGGGCAATCATGGCTTCACAGGGGTGACCTTCGATGGCATCGGTATCTATATCTACTTTAAGGCTAAGGATGCCTTCTCGTCGGCCTCGGAGCATAGCCAAGGCTCTGTGTGAGGGTGTCGTTTTTACGGGTTCGCTGTGTTCAAAATAGTCACGAAATTTTGCCCCTTCCTGTTCCTTACCTGAAACAAGAGTGGCGCTTAGTTTGGCCTCATTGGTTAGATACTGACGTAACCGTCCGACCAATTCGGCATCTTCGCTGAAGCGTTCCATCAGAATATATTTGGCACCATCGAGGGCGGCCTTTGTGTCGGTAATAGCATCGGCAATGCCTTGTTCACTATTAATGAACGACCCTGCCTGTTGTTCGGGGTCAAGGTTGGGGTGGTTGAAGAGCGTATCAGCGAGAGGCTCTAGTCCAGCTTCAATGGCAATTTGCCCTTTGGTACGCCGCTTTTGTTTGTAGGGCAGGTATAAATCTTCGAGTCTGGTTTTGGTGTCGGCTACGAGTATGGACTGCTTTAACTCCGGAGTGAGTTTTCCCTGTTCATCAATACTATTGAGAATGGTTTGACGGCGGTCATCTAGCTCCTGCAGGTAGCTCAGCCGTTCTTCCAGAGTGCGGAGCTGAGTGTCATCAAGCCCGCCGGTGACCTCCTTGCGATAGCGAGAGATAAAGGGTACCGTCGCTCCCTCATTGAGTAGCTTGATGGCTGCGGCGACCTGTATAGGTTTGGCGTTGATTTCTGATGCTATCTGGTTCTGAATTTTATTCATGATGTCCGTTTACGTTGTCAGCCGTGCTGTGCAGAAGTGCTTGGCCGAAGTGTTATGGCAGCAGGGCGCGATTATGGGTGATTCTCGACACTCAAAACAGACTTGTTACACGATATAAAATATGGCTGAGTCAAAATCACCTGTTTGCCCTCTGTGCAATGCCAATACTGTGGTTGAATATTGGTCGGACTGTCATGGTCGGGGCTCTGATGGCAAGGGTTCTAAAGGAAGGGATTATTACCAATGTGAGCAGTGCCAATTGGTGTTTGTACCTCCGTGGCAGCACTTGTCTGCGGAAGAGGAGAAAGCTCAGTATGATTTGCATGAAAACAGCCCTGAGGATGACCATTACCGCCAGTTTCTGAGCCGGCTTGCGGGCCCACTGACAGCGCGGCTTCATTGCGGGGCAAAAGGATTGGACTTTGGTTCAGGTCCGGGGCCTACGTTATCGGTCATGTTAGAAGAGACGGGTTTTACTACAGATGTCTATGATGTTTTTTATGCTGCGGATCAGACAGTGCTAGATCGTCAATATGATTTTATTACGGCCACTGAGGTGGTGGAGCATTTATCTCAGCCAGGTGATGAGCTAGATAGGCTTTGGGCAATGCTTAAGCCGGGCGGTTGGTTGGGGCTGATGACTAAGATGGTTCTAAATAAAGAAGCATTTAGTCAATGGCATTACAAAAATGATCCAACTCATATCAGTTTCTTCAGTCGAGAGACGTTTGATTATCTATTTCAATCGTGGGATGTAACCGCTGAGTATCCGGCCAATGACGTTATTCTGGTCCGGAAGGGTTCCCAGAAAGAGAGCTAAGATTTAAGCGGGTAGAACTGATCGGTCACTGAAGTCCTTTGCCGGCTGTACTGTGTCATAGTTACTATCAGGCTTGTTTAAATGGTTACTATCAGGCTTATTGTGACGTAGAGACTCAATGTTTCCCTGCGTATTAACAGTCAATAATTAAGAGACAGGAGTGCCTATGTTTCAGGCGAACAACCTCAAGTTACAGTCACTGGACGATGGCTATATGGAGCTACATTTCGATGCCTCAAAGGGCTCGGTCAATGTGTTTAACCAAGCCACAATAGCAGAGCTACTTGAGGCGTTGTCAGTGTTGGAGAAGCAGCCAGATGTAAAAGGTCTGCTGCTAACCAGTGGGAAAGGTGTCTTTATTGCCGGCGCTGATATTACTGAATTTGGTGCCGTCTTTAATGGTACAGATGATGACCGTAGGGCATTTCTTAGCTCTGGGAATCAGGCCTTTAACAAAATTGAATCATTGCCTTTCCCCACCGTGGTGGCCATTAATGGTTTTGCTTTGGGCGGAGGCTTTGAGGTCTGCCTGGCCTGTGATTTCCGTGTGATGTCCAGTAAAGCTCAAGTTGGCGTGCCAGAAACAACATTAGGCATTATCCCCGGTTGGGGTGGCACCGTACGGTTGCCACGACTTATGGGCTTTGATAATGCAGTGCGGTGGATTACCACGGGTGGCCACAATAAAGCCGCGGCTGCTCTCAGGGATGGTGCGGTGGATGCTGTAGTAAACCCTGACGTATTACGAGATGAAGCACTGGGTATGCTAGTTCGTGCCGCAGAGGGGCAGCTAGATTACTCATCGCGTAGGGAGCAGAAACAGTCACCGCTGACACTTAATGCGATTGAGCTCGAAATGTCTATTCATACTTGTAGGGACATGGTCGCTGCGAAGGCGGGACCTAATTACCCTGCGCCAGTTGCTGCCGTAGAGGTACTGGCCAAAGCGGCAAACATGTCTCGTGACGATGCACTGGAAGTAGAATTTCAGGCCTTTAGTAAACTGTCGCAGACGCCTCAGTGCCGCGCATTGGTCGGTATGTTTCTCAATGACCAGTACATTGGTTCGGTGGCCAAAAAGTACGGAAAAAAGAGTACCAAGGCGGTCAATCATGTAACCGCACTGGGTGCCGGCATTATGGGTGGTGGTATTGCCTACCAAAATGCAATAAAGGGCTTCCCTGTATTGATGAAGGATATCAATACAGACTCTCTGGCGCTGGGTATGAGCGAGGCGAACAAGTTGCTGGCCAAGCGTGTTGATAGGGGTCGAATGTCACCGCTGGATGCGGGGAATGTGTTATCTCGGATTATGCCGTCACTGAGTTATGACGGCATCGAAAATACAGATATCGTGATTGAGGCGGGGGTAGAGAATGCCAAGATCAAGGGTATTGTTTTGGCTGAAGTAGAAGGGAAACTTGCTGAAGACGCCATTCTGGTTTCAAACACGTCTACCATTTCCATTGATCAGCTAGCGGATAACCTGAAACGTCCAGAAAATTTCTGTGGCATGCACTTTTTTAACCCAGTACATGCCATGCCGCTTGTTGAGGTGATTCGAGGATCGAAAACTTCAGAGGGAACATTGGCAGCTG
>JAGPWA010000001.1 GCA_018066715.1 Porticoccus sp.
CTGATACAAAAGTACTTTTCCGAGCTCGGTTCTGAGCTCGGCGATGCGCCGGGCGTTGCCCTAGGTGTCGGGGATGATGCCGCCCTGCTCAATGTCCCTCAGGGACAACAACTCGTCGTCACAGTGGATACCTTGGTCGCAGGGGTTCACTTTCCTGCTGATGCCACTCCAGCAGATATTGCCCACCGCTCCCTGCGGGTTAATCTCAGCGATATTGCTGCGATGGGGGCTGAGCCACGATGGTTTACCTTAGCGTTGACCCTGCCAGAAGCCCATGAGCCCTGGTTGTATGAGTTTTCCCAAGCACTCGCAGAAGATGCATCTACTTTCGGTTGTGCTCTGGTTGGGGGGGATACCACCGCTGGGCCATTAACTATTTCTATTCAATTATTGGGTGTTGTTCCCGAGGGTGAGGCGCTGACTCGAAGTGGCGCCACCGTTGGCGATAGCATCTACGTGACCGGTTCTTTGGGCGAGGGTGCAGCAGCATTGTCTCTTTTTGATGACGCTGATTTTGGTAGTTCACATGAACGCAGTTGCTTGTATCAGCGGTTTTATCGACCACAGCCCAGATTGGCGGAGGGGATAAAGCTTCGTGGCTTGGCCTCTGCGGCATTGGATATTTCAGACGGGTTGATAGCAGACCTTGGCCACATCGCAGCATGCAGCCATGTGGGCGCTGAATTGAGGCTTGAGCAGTTACCTATAGTGCCTTGGCTTAAGGCGTTAGGTGATTCGGCTACTGTTAATCGTTGGGTGATGAGCGGGGGCGATGACTATGAATTATGCTTCACTGTCCCCCAGAAAAACCGAGACCAGGTGGAGAAGTTAATTACTCAGGGTGAATTATTAGCCACTTGTATTGGCCAAATAACCGAAGGTAACTCGGTAGGAAATAATGTTCGGTGTGTTGATGCAAAAGGTAATTTGGTGCATGTTACAGCGTCTGGTTATCAGCACTTTGGATAAACATGTTCCCAGTAAATAGGAGTGCCCATGGCTGAGGTAAAGCCGAGTTTTCAACAGTTACTACGTAACCCGGTGCATTTTCTGGCCTTTGGTTTTGGCAGCGGGCTCGCTCCAAAAGCGCCTGGTACAGCGGGTACTCTGGTGGCTCTGTTGCTGTGGCCAATGTTGGCAACAATGCCATTGACTATCTACCTGTCGATAGTGGCTGTGGCGGCAGTGGGTGGTTTTTACCTCTGTGGTAAGACGGCCAGTGATTTAGACGTTCATGACCACCCGGGTATTGTTTGGGACGAAATCGCTGGTTTTTGGTTGGCGATGACGGCTGTGCCGGTGACATGGACATGGATGGTGGCAGGTTTTGTTTTATTTCGACTCTTTGATATCTGGAAGCCCTGGCCCATTGGTTGGCTCGATAAGCAAGTGGGCGGTGGTGTAGGTATTATGCTGGATGACCTAGTGGCTGGACTATTTACTTGGTTGCTACTGTTTCTGGCAATTACGTTTTTTTAGGCACTGTTTTACAAGTGATGTTTTACAGGTGCTGTTTTCATGGCGAAGGTGCAGGGATGATGCGACAAACTTTGGGAGTCTGCTTGGCCCTTGTTGGCCTATTAACAGTGCTGGCGGGCTGGGCAGCCCCTGACATTCGAGTGCAGGGGTTGTTTGGTGGTAGTGCTGTATTGGTCATTAATGGTAAGCAGCGATTGTTGAAGCAAGGGCAAATCAGTCCTGAAGGGGTCAAGCTGGTGTCCAGTGATAGCCGTCAGGCTGTGGTCGAAGTTGAAGGTCAGCAGTTTACTTTGGGTTTGTCGCAGCATATATCCTCCAGTTTTCAGGCAGCTGAGCAGGCTGAAGTAAGAATTCCGCGATCCCCGAATGGGCACTACATGGTCAGTGGCTTTATCAATGGTCACCCAGTGGACTTTATGGTGGATACGGGGGCTACTTCGGTGGCAATGAATCTGAATGACGCCAAGCGGTTGGGTGTGGACTTTCGGCGCGGCAAACGCGCCAACGCAAGTACGGCTGGTGGAATAGTGAATGCCTTTGAGGTGGATCTGGATAAGCTGGTCATAGGAAATATCACGGCCCGTCAGGTGTCGACTACGGTGGTCGTCGGAGATTACCCAACACACGTGCTTTTAGGGAACAGTTTCCTGAGTCGTGTCGAAATGACAGAGGAAGAAGGCGTGATGGTTTTGAGGAAGAAGTACTAGACTGCGGTCAAGTAACAGAGAAAAAACCAACTGCTCACGTGGCATGCTGGGGAAAAACGCTTGGGAAGCCCTTTACTCAGGGCGTATCCCGGCTAAAATAGCCACCCTCCTGACTTTTTAGTCATTACCCATTTTAGTCATCACTTTTTGGAGTCATCAGTGACCCTACGTTTTGTTCAAAGCTCGAAGCTTCCCACCCAGTGGGGCGTTTTTGATGTCCATGGTTTTGAGGATGCCGAGAGCGATAAAGAGCATATAGCTGTGACCATGGGTGACATCTCCAGTGATGAACCGGTGTTGTTACGAATACACTCTGAATGTCTAACGGGTGACGCCCTGTTCAGTATCCGTTGTGATTGCGGTGCTCAACTGGAAGAGGCGATGCGTCGTATTGCTGATGAGGGCCGTGGTGCAATCCTGTACTTGCGTCAGGAGGGCAGAGGGATCGGGCTGTTGAATAAGATTAAAGCCTATCACCTTCAGGATCAGGGCGCCGATACGGTAGAAGCCAACGAGCAGCTTGGGTTTGGGGCAGATATGAGAAATTACAGTATTTGTAAGCCCATTCTAAAGCACCTGAAGGTAAGTAAGGTGAGGCTTCTGACTAATAATCCTCGCAAGGTTGAAGCACTTGAGGCTCTGGGGGTTTCCGTCATAGAGCGTGTTTCCCTGCAAACGGGCCGCAACCCACATAATGTTAATTACCTGGAGACAAAGGCAGGTAAATTGGGCCATCTATTTGATGACCAGGATAAAGGTTAAGGTTACCTATGACGCTCGCCAAACGAATTATTCCCTGCCTTGATGTAGACAAGGGACGCGTGGTGAAAGGTGTGCAGTTTGTGGACATTCGTGATGCAGGCGACCCAGTAGAGGTGGCCAAACGTTACGATGAGCAGGGTGCAGATGAAATTACCTTTCTTGATATTACCGCTAGCCATGAAGATCGGGACACCATGATTCATATCGTGGAGCGAATGGCCAGTGAAGTATTTATTCCCCTGACGGTTGGGGGTGGTGTGCGCACTTTAGACGATATACGAGCATTACTTAATGCGGGTGCCGATAAGGTGGGTATCAATTCA
>JAGPWA010000137.1 GCA_018066715.1 Porticoccus sp.
ATCCTGCTACCCAGACAAGGGACTGCCGCCATCTCGGCTCTCGTCATCAAAGCCAGTGCCGGCACGCTGTTTAAAAGCACACTGATCCACTGTGATAGCTTGGAGCAAGCATTACCGCAACTAACAAAGCAGGGAGCCACATGCTGCACCCTGTCCTCACACAGCAAACAATCGCTCAGTGAATTTCAGGTCACAACACCAATTATCTATGTATTGGGCAATGAAACAGAAGGGGTCTCTAAAAAGGTCAACAACCTCTGCACAGCACAAGTCCGTATACCCATGAGCAATGGGGTTGAATCGCTTAACGTGGCGGTGACAGCTGCATTGCTGGCATTTCGTCATCAGCTCTAACTGGACTAGCTGCAGTAAGCCTTAAAAAATAGATTGGCCTTAGGAATAACTATTATTTAATAGGCCGCCACAGATCACTGAAAAGCATAGCAACAATCCCTACCAGTATCGTCAACACACCCAGTGCACCAATCGCAGGTAAGACCCCAATAGCGCCCATGGTATGACCGCTCACCCAGGCACCAATGGGTGCAGACCCAAACAGTGCAAGCTGATACACAGATACAACTCTGGCCCGGTATGCTTGAGGGGACGCCTCATGTGTCATAGACCGACCCAGCATCATAGCCACTCCGGAAGCAACACCCCACAACAGTACCAACAGAAACAATAGCCATGACGGGGGATGCATAGCAATTCCTACAAGAAGGCCGCCACGAATCAGCAAGCTAATAAGCAGCACTCGCCCAGGCTGTGTAAAACGACCAACAAACCGGATAATAAACACATTGGAAAGAATGACACCGAACATAAAACTAAACTGTATCCAGGCAAAAAATTCTGCACCCTGATGGTAAACCTCACGGGTCAATATGGGCATAGCAACTAGATAAAGTCCGAAGCCTAAAAACCCAGTAGCAGCAACAACCATCATTAACTGGAGTAAACGCGTATCCTGCCGAACCAGCTCTAATCCGGAGAGCATATCTGTCCACGTAGAACGACTTCGCTGCTTAGGTTCGCCCGGCACAACATCAAGGCACCGTCGAAGCAAATAACCCGATGCCACTAACAACATAATTTGCAGAGAAATGAGAATCAATAAACCAATATCATCCAAATAACCGGCCAGAATAATGCCGACACTTTGGGCTGAAAATTGGATAAATGAAGCCTTTGCTACAGCTTGCTGCAACTGGGTATCTGCAACACGAGACAGGAGTGCTTCTCTGGCTGGCTGTACAAATGCCGTAATGCAACCAAAACAAATACCAAATAGCAGCATCAACTCATAAGACAACCATCCCTGCCAGACAGACACCAATAAGATGAGACAGGGAATGCTATACAACATATATAAACGGAATAAATACAGACCCAAGGGACGGTTATCCGAAAATACGCCACCCAGCAGAATGAATAATAACTGTGGCAGCATCAATGCCATCTGGGCGTAACCTACCCGTTCTGCAGACTCGCCCAACACACCTACTAGTAGCCAGGGGAATAAAACAATCTGTAACCCTTGAGCCAACGAGCTGGCACCCACACCCTCTAGATAGAAGCGAAAACTATCCTTGGTATTATTTATCGACACATCACAGCTCATTCAAGAAATCAAAAAACACCATAGAAGTAATAACAATCCGTTAGTTACAGGTGATACAGGAAAATTATTCTAAAACACAGAGTCAAGAATGACGCAAGCTGCCAACTTCTGTTGGCTTACCCTCACACGAACCAAGAGGCATATTTTTATACATACAGAAGTACAATTAAGAATAAATTTTTAACTATTTCTCTAGCATTAATTAAAAGATCAAAGGTCTCGATTAAGTAGTTCCACCATGTGCTTTTTACACTTTTTTAGCTCACGGTCTACTTCTGTTTTCATAGTTGAAAGCTCACTGATTCTACCCAGTTCAACCTCAAGATCACTACCTTCAACTAAGGCTTTAAGCTGCTCTTTTACTTTCACAACATCCGACCCAGAAAGATAGATCTCATCACCAGACAGCAACAAAATTCTGTGCTTGCATATCTGCCCGAATTGAGCCGCTCTACAAGTACAGCTACCTATTAGGACCTCACCTTCTCGTTCAAAGACAACTTCATACGGTTCGTCTGATGAACCTTGTATGGATAATACAACTCGCACACTAAACTCCTTTTACCTCAAGTACTAACTAATCCTTTATCATCTCAACCAATTGCTCTTCACTTATTATAGAAACCCCTAGCTCTTCAGCTTTTGATAGCTTATTACTGCCCGGTTTGTCGCCAACCAAAAGAAAACTGGTTTTTGAAGATACTGATGTAGATGTCTTCCCACCATTGTTAATCACCAACTCTGCAGCCCCATCTCGCGACATCGTAGGCAGTGTTCCTGTTATAACGAAAACCTTCCCCAAGAGAGATCCAGTTTTTGAGGTCTTTATCGCAGGGACACCTCGTTCACCCCAATGCGCCCCCCACTTTCTTAGAATATTATCGATACAAGCAAGTCTCTGTTTATTTTTCTCATCCCCAAAGAATCGCAATATCTCAGTTTTTGCATTTATTCCTAACTGTCGCCCTTTGTCAGTTGTAATGTCTTCCAACATTTCAGGTTTAATATTAATCAAATCTGAAATGCCAAGCTTCCCTGCAATAAAATGGGCAAACTTATCCCCTACATGAGGGATTTCTAAATCACCAACTATCTTGCCCAAACTAGGCTTAAATTTATATTGGTCACTAATATCATTTTCACCCTTCAGAGTAACGCCTCTGTTAATCAGAAGTGAAATAACATTTTTATTGTGTATATCTGAAAAGAAATTAACGATCTCTTCGGAAATATCAAGCCCTACACCATCGACATAGGTCAGT
>JAGPWA010000142.1 GCA_018066715.1 Porticoccus sp.
CTGGCTCATGCTATTAATATCGATCCTATTTCAGTAGTTAAAGATGCTGAAGGGAACTTCGGTAGACCAATACGTAATATGCAGGAGATTGTGAATCCGATTGCAGCCATGAATTATCTGAATGACAAATACAAAACAGATAAAATTGTTGCTAATCTTTATGCAGAATATAAGGTGGTGGATCACGTGAAAGTGAAAACATCAATTGGTATCGATTACGCTTACCAATGGCATGATGTTTATAAGCCTATCTATGAGTTAAGTACCATTACCAAGAACGATAAAACCAAGGTGGATAAAACCATGGAAAGCTGGTACAGTACCAACTGGGAAACCACAATCAACTATAACAATACGTTTGGAGAGCATGAGCTTGATGTAATTGCAGGAACAACAGCTTTCACCAACAACCATGAGAATTTAAGCGGTAGTGGTAGTGAACTGATTATTGGAGGTAAAGAATATGCTTACATCGATAATGTAGGTAATATTGAGAGTAAATCTGCAGGTGGAACATTTGATTCAAATTCTATATTGTCTTTGTTCGGACGTGCTAATTATAGCTTTAAGGATAGATATATGGCATCTGTGACTGTTCGTCGTGATGGATCATCACGTTTTGGACCGAATAACCGTTATGCAACTTTCCCTTCAGTTTCTACTGGATGGATCATGTCTGAGGAAGATTTTTTAAAGGACAAGTTAGGCCCGATTACTTTTATTAAAGTAAGAGCGAGTTGGGGTCAGAATGGTAATGAAAATATTGGTAATTTCAGATATCTGTCTTCTATTGCTAACAACCATAACTACAACTTTAACGCAGGTACTATTGTGAATGGTTCTTCACCTTCTAAAATTGCAAATCCTGATCTAAAATGGGAAACTTCAGAACAAACCGATATCGGTATTGATTTACGATTGGGTTCTAATTTCTACATGAACTTTGATTACTACGACAAGAGAACAAAGGATCTTTTGATTGATGCACCCATTCCAGGTTATATTGGTAACAGTGCACCAACCGTAAATGGAGGAACTGTACAAAACAAAGGTGTTGAATTTCTATTAGGTTATAATGGCCGTTCAAATGACTTTTCTTACGGAGGAACACTTAACTTTTCGGCTAACAAAAACGAAATGTTGAAGATCAATAATGATGAAGGTATCATTTATGGTAATGTGAATATTGGTCCTTCTGGAATGAAAAACTTAACCATCGCTAAAGTAGGCCAACCAATTGGTTATTTCTGGGGATGGGAAACGAATGGCATCTATCAAAATCAAGCACAAATTGATAATAGCGGATCGCATCAAGCTAACGCCACTCCTGGTGATTTAATTTATGTTGACCAGAATGAAGATGGTGTTATGGATGATGCTGATAGAATCAACCTGGGTGATCCTCATCCTGATTTTACAGTTGGTAAGTAGATTACATTCGATAATATCTCCGGTTTTACGTAA
>JAGPWA010000004.1 GCA_018066715.1 Porticoccus sp.
CAATTATATCAATGAAAAATGTTTTTTTTTAAGAAAACAGTATTTTTAAGAAATTTGTTTTTTTTTAAAAAAACAAATATAATTTTTTTAAGTTTTTATTTTAAATATATTTTTCTGACTCTTTATGTGTTGCCGAACAGATAGATTCTTATATAACTAGATCTAATTAACTTCAGGTGCTGCTCCTTTTAGGGCTTCATTTCTGTCAGCAGCTCTTTACCAATAGCCTCGACGGTTTCTTTTTTGATGAGCCCTGCAGACTTTGCATACTTCGGCCAGTTGGCTGCTATAGAGAGCGCTTTATCAACCAGAACTTTTGTGTTTTTAACGCGAGTTAATTTGCCCACGCCCTCAATGTCGCTCCGTGTAAAGCCATCCCTTTTACCGTTAATTGACATCTGGTGCCTATCCGTCCAGCGGCCAGCGGGGTTGTGAGCGTAGGTAACATCGTAAGCAGGGGATAAAGACCATGCCCCCGCCTCATCCATAAGGAAAGAAATGTTTTTCGTGTGATCGTCTAGGTTTCTAAAGACAACATTGAAGATCATTCTTCGAATTAGCTGGTCCATATCCGACGCAGGAAGCTCTAAGACTCTCATGACACTAAGTGTCTGTTCATAACTATAGGCTCCGGGCATGTTGAAGTCGTAATGAGCAATACCACATAAGGTCTGCATGTGGACTTTATCGTTACCCTTTCTATCAAACCGTTTTGTCATGAAGTGGGCGCGGCCGTTTTCTTCGAGCAAGCGGCATTCAGTCATATTGATACCGAAGTCTTTGGCCATAAGGTGGTATGCGTATTCAATTTGGCCGTAATTCTGCGGTTTACCCAGCTCTATATCATTAACGCCATCAAACTTTATCAGCCAATGAGAAAACCCTTTCGGTGCCGCAACCTGACCGGAACGAATAGCGCCTTCTTTATTCATGGCGATAATAGCTTTCGGCCTAGCACCCCCGGCAGAAGTACCTACACGCAGGATGTCACTTAACCCTTTCTTGGCTTCGTCTTCAGTTCGGCCAAGGTCTGCATTAAACTCACCACGCGCGGACATTATTTCTTGCGCCAACTCAACCAGCGCGGCCACTTCAACCTCTACAGATTGAGATAAAGCTTTTTCTCTTGTTGTGGGGGTGAACTCTAGCGCCCCCATACCTCGCGACCCAACATAACAAAGCCTATCAATAGGGGTAAATGAGCTGAGGCTGCGGCCTTGAGCCGACAACCACTGATCAATAATGGCATTCCCGAACTTGTCCGGCAGAGCGTCGGCTAGCAGTCCAGGCAACCCCCAGAAGGTTTCGCGATTCAGGCCAAACTGGTACACCTTGGACAGGGCTGTTTTCATTACAACAGGGCTGGGGTTCAACTCTCCTGAGCAAAACTCTGCATCATACTCAAACAACGCCCGCCCCCTATCGTTATCCCACACCACAGCACCAACAGTCTTGCCGTATAGGTGAACCCATGCTGTATCAACTTCTGCCATCAGTGTTATTCCTTCTTTCTAGCTGTACCGGCACGCTGCCGTACCCGACCCTGCATTCTAGCCACCTGTATAGGGCTGACATTTGAGGCTGAGGAAAGGAACTCATCCAGTTCATCAAGAGCGCTTAAAGCCCTTAGAACAGAAACCAGCACCTCCATTTTTCCCTTTCCCTGCTCTAGCGCAACGATAGTGGTTCGCCCCACCCCCGCTCGATCAGCAAGTTTCTTCTGAGTAAGATGCCCACCTTCTGCCTTTAGCCGCATTTGCTTTACTCTCTCACCTAAAACTGAGAGCACTGCGTCATCAGACATCTCATGACCTATAGATTGCTTTGTTGTTTTATCCATGCCCCTGCCTTTTTTCTAGTAAGAGTCACTAGATCCCCATTATGCGACACTAACCACGATACCAGGGCTCTATGTTGCCATACAGCGACCTAATAATGCAATCTTACAAATAAGGTAATATCTGTATAATAGGACGCTATATGTAGTTTATCCAATAAACGTCTGTATATAGCAACATTATATAGGCTGGTAATTTTGGATACTCAGGATCAAAAAACTACTGTTATTAGCGGCGGAAATACTGGCGCTGACGTCGATTCTTTGTCTGCTGCACATAAACTCGGTATCCCCCCTGGGGCTTCACACCAAAATCCTGTATGACCAACATCCAAACCCGTATTTTAAATTAATCACTTAAAAACAACAGGTTAAGCGTTTAAAATTACTGGTAATGTAGGTGTAAACGTTTCCCTCCGCCTCCACCAACTATGACAAAATAAGTTTAGTCCGTGGGCACCCAGACCAATAATTTATTGCCTACCCTAATTTTTCATAATCTCTTGAACCATCAACTGCACTGACTCCCTCCCCTGCCAGACATTGATATCCAATTTATACACCAGCTGCACTTTATCGGCATTGGGGTTCGGCCAAATATTCGTATCCACATTAAAGGCAATGGCATCGATTAATTGCTGTTTTTGTTTATCCACAGCCAGCAGTAACTTCAGGTGTTTCTCTCCCACAATACGTTGCTGAACGATATAAAACTCACCCTCAAACAATGGTTCCGGAAAGTGCTGCCCCCAAGGGCCGGACTCTCTCAGTAAATGGCCGGTTTCCAGGCTCAGTTCTTCGGGGGTGAGTTCACCGTCTGTAATAATCTCTGCTTCCAGGTCTGCCGGCGTGAGTTGACGTTTTACTTCTGCATCAAAAGCTTTTGCAAAGGCAGGATAATGTTTGGCATCGAGGCTCAAACCAGCGGCCATGGCGTGACCACCAAACTTACTGATTAATTCGGGGTGGGCGGTAGCAACCGCATCTAATGCATCGCGGATATGTAGCCCCGGGATGGAACGGGCTGAGCCTTTGTACTCTCTGTTGCTCTCGTCATTTTCAGCATCACCACTGGCATCGGCAAAGGCAATCACCGGGCGATGTATTCGGTCTTTAATTCTGGAGGCCAGTAGCCCGACCACGCCTTGGTGCCAGTCGGCATCGAACAGGCATAGGCCCCAAGGAAGAGCGTCTTCATCTAAGGTTAATTTATCAAGAATGGCCAATCCTTCTCGCTGCATATCTGCCTCGATCACTCGACGATCACGATTCAGTTCATCCAATTGCGCGGCATATTCACGGGCCAGGTAGGGATCGGTTTCTAACAGGCATTCAATGCCGATACTCATATCGTCCAATCGCCCAGCGGCATTCAGCCGTGGACCTACGGTAAAACCCAAATCAGTCGCCACTAATCGCTGGCGATCTTTCCCCGCCAAGTCCAGCAGTGCCTGAATACCGGGCCGGGTTTTGCCTGCTCTAATACGTTGTATTCCCTGGTGCACCAGCACCCGATTGGTTTGATCCAGCGGCACCACATCTGCCACGGTGCCCAGTGCCACTAAATCTAACCACTCGGCCATATTGGGTGCAGTAATACCCTCAGCATCAAACCAGCCAGTGTCGCGCAACCGACTGCGCAATGCGCTCAACAGGTAAAACACCACCCCCACCCCGGCGAGGTTTTTACTGGGAAACTCACAACCGTGCTGGTTGGGGTTAAGAATGGCATCGGCCTCCGGCAGTACAGCACCGGGTAAATGATGGTCGGTAATTAAGACTTTTATACCGGCTTCTTTGGCTGCTTTCACTCCATTAACGCTGGAAATACCGTTATCCACGGTAACGATCAGATCGGGATGACGCTGTTGTGCCAGGGCGACGATTTCCGGGGTGAGGCCATAGCCAAATTCAAAGCGGTTGGGCACGATAAAATCGATATGCTGCATGCCCATGGCACGCATGGCTAATAGAGTCAGCGTGGTACTGGTGGCACCATCGGCATCGAAGTCACCCACAATCAACACGGACTGCTGTTGCTTTAATGCCTCCTCTAATAGACCTACGCCTTCCGTCAGTCCTTTCAGAGAATCGGGGCGGGGCAGTTTTGCCAAGGTACGCTCCAATTGTTCGTCAGAGGTAATACCGCGCCCCAGATAAATACGCTGTAGTAGTGGCGATATGCTGTCACTGAAATGACTGAGATTCGGGTCTGTCTGATTCGAGGTAGTCTGGTTCGAGGGAATCTGACGCTGGATAATCTTAGGCTGCATCAATAAAGCCCCTCGTTATTATGATCTCAACAAGCCGTGGAATATGAGCAACCGTAGGCCCGTTTGGGCATTGTTGTGGTTTTTGGAAGCACGTCATTTCAATCCCCATGTAATACGCTATGATTGATCGCAGATAGCAACAATGTCTGCATTGTATCAACCTATTTATCGGCAATGATAATTGAACAGGAATTCATATGGCTCACTACAAAGCCCCGCTACGCGATATTCAGTTTGTATTGGAAGACTTGCTCGACGTCTATTCCAGCTACCAAACTCTACCGGGATATGAAGAGACCACCCCCGATCTGGTCAATGCCGTTTTTGAAGAGGCTGCCAAATTTTCAGAAGAAGTACTCACCCCACTGAATGCGGTGGGCGATAAAGAAGGCTGTCAGCTTATCGACGGAGAAGTAAAAACACCCACCGGTTTCAAAGAGGCGTATCAGGAGTTTGTGGCGGGCGGCTGGCCTACCATGGAACAACCGGTTGAATACGGTGGCCAAGGGCTTCCACTTTCTATTGGGCTGGTGATTCGCGAAATGATTGGTACCGCCAACTGGTCCTGGGGCATGTACCCTGGGTTATCCCACGGGGCCACCGTCACCATTTTTGATCACGGCACCGAGGCACAAAAAGAAACTTACCTGAAACCGCTCACCAGCGGTGAATGGACGGGCACTATGTGCCTAACAGAAGCCCACTGCGGCACCGACCTCGGCTTACTGAAATCAAAGGCTGAACCCAATGATGACGGTAGCTATCGTATCAGTGGCTCGAAAATTTTTATCTCTGCGGGTGAACACGACCTGACAGAAAATATCGTCCATATTGTGCTGGCGCGATTGCCCGATGCTCCTGAGGGCACCAAGGGTATTTCACTGTTTATTGTGCCCAAGTTTATCCCTGCGGAAGATGGTTCAGTCGGCGACCGAAATGCTGTGAGCTGTGGCTCGCTGGAACACAAAATGGGTATTCACGGTAACGCCACCTGTGTACTCAACTTCGATGGCGCCACCGGCTATATGCTGGGCGAACCCAATAAAGGGTTGCGCTGCATGTTCACCTTTATGAATGTGGCTCGGCTGGGTACTGGTATTCAAGGGCTGGCGCACACCGAGCTGGCTTTCCAGAATTCACTGGCCTATGCCAAAGATCGTCTGGCCATGCGTTCATTAACCGGCACTAAAAATGCCGACGGCCCCGCCGACCCGATTATTGTTCACCCCGACGTACGGCGTATGTTGCTCACCCAAAAAGCCTTTGCCGAGGGTGGCCGAGTACTGATTTATTTTGCAGGTACGTTAGTAGACACCGCCGAAAAATCCACCGACCCCGCCAAGCGGGAAGAAGCAGAAAGCCTGCTGGGTTTTCTCACCCCGATCATTAAAGCCTTCATCACAGAAACCGGTTCTGAAAGTGCCAACCTGGGTATGCAATGCTTTGGTGGACACGGCTATATCAGTGAGTGGGGTATGGAACAAAATGTCCGTGATGCAAGAATTGCCACGCTGTACGAAGGCACCACCGGTATTCAATCGTTGGATTTGCTGGGCCGCAAGGTGCTCGGCAGCCGGGGCAAACTATTAAAGCCTGTCACCGCTCAAATTATTGAGTTCTGCAAAAAACACCGTTGGAACCGCGAAATGCGGCCCTTTGTGATCCCCCTGTGGAAAAGCGTGAAACGCTGGAAAAGCCTGACGCGACGCATTGGTTTTTCTGCCATGCGAAATAAAGATCAGGTGGGTGCTGCTTCCGTGGATTACCTGATGTACTCAGGCTATGTACTGCTCGGGTTTATTTGGGCCAAGAGTGCCTATGTCTCTCAGCAAAAGCTTTCGCAGCAGAAGCTCTCTAAGGAAGCTAACACCGAAACGGATAGCGGAAACATAACTGACGAAAGCTTTTATCAAGCCAAAATCCAAACGGCTGAATTTTACTTTGCGAAAATTCTGCCTCGCACAGCGTCACTACAGGCCACTATTAAGACGGGCTCAAAATCACTGATGGCGATGGCCGAAGATGACTTTTAGTACTGGACCAGTAGCACCGAACTAGTAGCACCGGCCCAGTAGAACTGATGACGACTAAAGTTTATAAGGCTAGCACCTACAACTATTTAAGAGTTTGAGAAACACCATGACTGAGCATCAACCCTACATACACTGGCATTTGGAGCGGGACGCTGAAGACATCGCCTGGCTGGGTCTCGATCGTCAGGGTGAAAAACTCAACTCTCTCAGCACCGACGTGATGCTCGAACTGGATACCATACTGGGCGATCTGGAAACTAATCTGCCATTGGGACTGGTGATTTACTCTAAAAAAGCCAGTGGGTTTATTGCCGGTGCGGACATCCGCGAGTTTGAGCAACAAGCGGACCAGCACGCCGCCAGAGAAGGTATTCTGCGAGCCCAAAACCTTTTTTCACGCTTGGAAGACCTGCGCTGCCCCACTGTCGCTAACATTCACGGGTTCTGTCTGGGCGGTGGTCTTGAACTGGCTTTAGCCTGCGACTATCGCGTCGCCTTAGATACGGACAGCACCCGTATTGGCTTCCCCGAAATTCAACTGGGTATCTTCCCCGGTTTTGGCGGTACCGCTAGAAGCATACGACTGCTGGGTGGGCGCAAAGCACTGGAAGTGATCCTTAGCGCCCGAATGCTCAGAGCACGGGCAGCCAGAACTATTGGCTTGATTGATCAAGTGGTATCAGAGCACAGAAGCCTACGCTGGGCGGCCCGTAAGGCCATTGTGAAAAATCGCAGCGGGCATCGTGCCAGTAAACTAGAGAAACTGACCAGTAGCCCCGGCATACGCCATGCTCTGGCAAAAATCATGGAACGCGAGGTCGCCAAAAAGGCCCGCCGAGAGCATTACCCTGCCCCCTATGCGCTGATTGATCTATGGCGTGAAGTGGGTAGTGACTTCGATGCTCTGTTAGACGGTGAGGTCGACTTGGTGAGCGAATTGCTCATGAGTGATACCTCTCGCAACCTGCGTCGGGTGTTCCGACTGCAAGAGCAATTGAAAGAACTGGCAAAACCCGATGAGGCTGACATAAATAACCAGACTGACTGGAAACCACGGAGAGTCCATGTCGTCGGTGCCGGCGTGATGGGTGGTGATATTGCCGCCTGGTGTGCCCTGCGCGGTCTTGAGGTAACCCTTCAGGATCGTGAGTTCGAGTATCTGGAACCGGCCCTGAAACGTGCGGAAGCGCTGTTTAAAAAGAAACTAAAAAGCAAAGCCAGTATCACCGCCGCCAAAAGCCGACTGATTGCCGATGTCGCGGGTGACGGTATTGCCCGTGCCGATGTGATTATCGAAGCTATTTTTGAAAACAGGGAGGCCAAACAACAATTGTTTATTGAGCTGGAGCACAAGGCGCTGCCAACTGCTCTTTTAGCCACCAACACTTCGGCTATTCCTCTGGCAGAAATTGCCGAGGGTCTGGAACAACCCAGCCGCTTAATCGGTCTGCACTTCTTTAACCCGGTGGAAAAAATGCCATTGGTTGAGGTGGTTCGCGATTCAGCCTCCACGAGCGAAGTGATTAAAAAAGGCTGCATTTTCGCCAATAACATTGGCAAGTATCCCCTACCAGTAAAAAGCGCACCGGGCTTTTTGGTCAATCGTGTATTGGCGCCCTTTATGCTTGAAGCATTGAATCTGGCAGAAGAAGGTCACAGCATTGCCACCATAGATGCCGCTGCCGAATTGTTTGGTATGCCAATGGGTCCTGTGGAAATTGCTGATACCGTTGGCCTCGATGTGGCGATTAGTGTCGCGACGAAACTGGCACCGGATAACACCATAGCCATCGAGCAGCTTCAGGCGCTACTCGACGAAGGAAAACTGGGCAAGAAAAATGGTGAAGGCTTTTACCGCTGGAAAAAAGGTAAAGCCATCAAAGAAAAACCCAGCGATGACATCGCAATGGATATTCTGGGTGAGCGATTGATCAATCCATTGATTGATGAATGCCAGCGTTGTCTTGAAGAAGGCATTGTCGAGAATGCTGACCTGCTCGATGCCGGCGTCATATTTGGTATCGGCTTTGCGCCGTTTAGGGGAGGCCCGCTGCACTATTTACAACAGCAGCTACAACATTCACAAGAGCAATCATTTAACCAACATGACGATTTAGGCCATGATCTCAGCTCTGACCTCAAGCCCAGTATCTCCACTGAGGGGGTCACCGACAATGAATAATTTACACGCGCTTCGACCCGTTGCCATCGTTGGTACAAACCGTATTCCATTCTGCCGGTCCGGGACGTCTTATGCCGACCTGACCAACCTTGATATGCTCTCCACTGCCCTACAGGGACTGGTTAACCAATACCAACTGCAAGGTAAACTGATTGATGAAGTGGTGGCCGGTGCTGTTACCACCCACGCCAAAGACTTTAATCTGGCACGGGAAGCGGTACTCAGTACCGACCTCTCACCACTGACACCGGGGATCACCCTGCAACAGGCCTGCGGCACTAGCCTGCAAGCCGCCTTTGGTATTGCCGCAAAAATTGCCTGTGGACAAATTGAATGTGGTATTGCTGCGGGCAGTGATAGCACCAGTGATGCACCCATCGTATTTTCCCGCCGCTTTTCACAGCGATTGATTCAGCTTTCCAGCGCCAAAACCTTGCAACAAAAACTGGCCATCTTTAAAAAATTCAGCTTTGGGGAATTAGCCCCCGTAGCACCTTCCATTACCGAACCCCGCACCGGACTCAGTATGGGAGAACACTGCGAACTGATGGCCAAAGAATGGGGTATAAGCCGGGAGGAACAGGATCTATTGGCACAGGCCAGCCACAATCGAGCCGAAGCCGCCTATAACCGATGCTTTTACGATGAACTGTTAACCCCCTGTGCGGGCGTGCTGCGAGATAACAATCTGCGCTATGACCTCACGTCAGAACGATTGGAAAGACTGAAACCTGCCTTTGATCGATCAGAAACCGGTACCTTAACTGCGGGCAACAGCACCCCGCTCACCGATGGTGCCGCGGCCATTATGTTAGCCAGTGAGGAATGGGCAGAAGCGAACAATCTCCCCATATTAGCCCGGCTCACTCATATGGAAACAGCCGCCGTAGACTATGTGGGCGGGGAAGGCTTATTGATGGCGCCCACGGTAGCCGTCGCCAATATGCTATGCAAAGCAGAACTAACGCTTCAGAGCTTCTCCCACTATGAAATACACGAAGCCTTTGCCGCACAGGTGCTCTGCACACTTAAGGCCTGGGAATCTGAAGAATACTGCCAAAATAGGTTGGGTATGCAAAGCGCCTTGGGCAGTATTGATCGCAGCAAGATGAATCAGGTGGGCAGCAGCCTGGCGCTGGGGCACCCATTTGCCGCCACCGGTGCCAGAATAGCGGGCACACTGGCAAAACAGTTGAATGATGCGGGGCGTGGACGCGGGCTGATTTCAATCTGTACGGCTGGCGGTATGGGTGTGGCGGCGATACTGGAGAAATAGTCTTTTAAAAGTAGAATTCCAGGTTCAACGTAAATACTCTGCGTCTGTACTTATTCTTAGGTTGAGACTACAGTTGCGCCCATCAGCAGCAAGGGGAATCGAAGGTCATGACTACCGATAAAGACATCAATGCGGATAAGGGCATCGCTACTAGTAAAGAGATCATTACAGATCAGGATGGAAATGATCTTGAGTACGATGCTCACCCTGTCTTTAAAACGGTTTCAGAAGAACAGAATAAAAAGAATCTGGGGTTTTTTGAGATCATTGCCCAAGCATTCTGCCTGGTGTTTTCTTTACAAAGAGGGTCTGGTTTAAAACGAGCGGCGGACTTAATGGAGTCAAATCCAAAATCTATTATTTTGGCGGGTTTTGTTGCAATGATTATCTTTTTCACGATTTGCTTTACAGCTTCTCAACTGGCGATCAAATTTGCATCGCCCTGATCCAACATCCTGAAAAAACAGAAAACTTCAAAGAAGAGAGTAAAAGGTGGCGAGATAAATACCTCCGTCATCTTTTACTAATACTTACTAAAAACTGGTTTTAATAACTACCTTAACGCCAGAGCGCTGCCGTCAAAACTAATACCCTGCCATCCGTGTTGAATAAAATTGCGGATATTTTGGTGATCGTCACCGTCTGGGTTTTCCAAAACATCTTTTCGGTAGTAATCACCAAAACACTGCAAGGTCTGTGCTTCGGTTAAGTTGTTGATATGGCCAAACGCATAAATTTTGCAGGAGCCATTGTTCTGCCCGGCATCATTTTTGGTTTCACCATTGGTGAATGCTATCTCGCTAAAGTGATAGTTTTCTTCAATCACAGCGATGGTATTGTCAAAGGTGACAGTCTCTGGCGCTGTATTCAATTTTTCCAGAAATTCAATCAGTAACATAGAGCGATCCTTGATCAATTATTCGTCATCACAGGCAAAAAATTAGCGCATATTGTCTGCAATAAACTGATGCACGGTATTCAGATCATTGGGCTGTACTGAATAGCGCTCTTCCCGCTCGAACAAGTCTGCCATATGGTGGGGCAGTGCCGGGTCTTGGGGGTAACCAGCTTTGCGAACGGCTTCGGGGAATTTGGCTGGGTGTGCGGTGGCCAGACACACAATCGGAATATCCTGACGATGGCGAGTTCTTCGCGCCGCTTCCACACCAATGGCGGTGTGTGGATCGAGCAGATATTCGGTGTTTTCCCACACATCGGTAATCACTTGAATCATCGCGTCATCATCCAAACGACAGCTGCTGAACAGCTCTCTGGCTTTTGACAGTGCTGGCTCACTCAATGCCAGCTTACCGGTTTGTTTGAAATTGGCCATCAGTTCGTTAATAGCATTGCCATCGCGATCATAAAGATCAAATAACATGCGTTCAAAGTTACTCGACACCATGATATCCATCGATGGTGACAGGCTGTGAACCAACTCGTGAAGGCTGTGATCATTATTGCTGATACAACGGTGCAGAATATCATTAGCATTGGTGGCCACTACCAGCTGGTCAATGGGCAGGCCCATACGCTTGGCTAGGTAACCGGCAAAAATATCGCCAAAGTTTCCGGTGGGCACTGAAAACGCCACGGGACGATGGGGAGCACCCAGCGCCAAGCTGGCATAAAAGTAGTAGACGATCTGGGCCATAATCCGCGCCCAGTTAATTGAATTTACTGCAACGAGCTGACGATCTTCCGGCAGGAAGGATTGGTCACCAAAGCTGTTCTTCACCATGTTCTGACAATCGTCGAAGTTACCGTCTATGGCAATATTGAAGACGTTCTTCTCCAACACAGTGGTCATTTGACGACGCTGCACTTCGGACACACGGTTGTGTGGGTGCAGAATAAAGATATCGACATTATCGCTGTGACGACAGCCCTCAATAGCGGCGGAACCGGTATCACCGGAGGTGGCACCCATAATCACCACACGCTGGTCGCGCTTCTTCAACACGTAGTCCAGCAGGTTGCCAAGAAATTGCAGGGCAAAGTCTTTAAAAGCCAGGGTTGGCCCCTGAAACAGCTCAAGGATAAATTCGTTGTGTGCGGTTTGTACCAATGGGGCAATGGCATCGTGACGGAAGGTGCTATAGGTTTTGTCGATCAGCTCACGTAGATCATCGTCGGGCACTTCACCAGCCACAAAGGGCGACATAATATTGAAAGCCAGCTCTTGGTATGAAAGACCGGCCCAGGAGGCTATTTCTTCCGCAGAGAACTGTGGCAGGGTTTCCGGCACATAGAGGCCACCATCACTGGCGAGACCGGCCAGAATGGCATCTTCAAACGACAGTTTAGGCGCCTGCCCACGGGTGCTGATATATTTCACAATAGCTCTCTCAATAACTTGTTCAATAACGCTTTGTTTAAAACTAGCGGTTCAATCCTTAACTTGCCAATAACTGTACTGGCGATGGCTCTTAGCCTAACGATTCAACCCGAATTCTGACCACATCACCCGCGGTGGAATCCAATGCCTGAATCTTCTCTACAGCTTCGTCTAGGTATTTTTCCACCGTACGATTGGTAACAAGAATCAGCTGAACATGATCCTTACCTGCCCCTGGCTCTTTCTGAATAACGGCTTCAACACTGATATTGGCATCACTCAATACTTGAGTGATTTTGGCTAGTACACCGGGAGCGTCCAATGCGGTGATCCGCAGATAATACGCGGTTTCCACTTCGCTGATGGGCAGTACATTAATGTCGTTTAACTGATCCGGCTGGAAACCCAAGTGGGGCACACGATGTTCTGGGTCTGCTGTGAGGGTGCGAGCTAAATCCACAATATCGGCAATCACGGAGGATGCGGTTGGCTCTGCACCGGCACCAGGGCCGTAGTACAGGGTTGGGCCAACGGCATCACCATTCACCAGCACAGCATTCATTACGCCATCTACATTAGCGATCAGGCATTTTTCTGGAATCAAGGTAGGGTGAACTCGAAGTTCAATGCTGCCATTGTTTCGGCTGGCAACACCCAGGTGTTTAATGCGGTAGCCCAACTGCTCAGCATAGGTGACATCCTGAGGCTCAATTTTACTGATGCCTTCGGTAAATACTTTGTCAAATTGCAGTGGTATGCCAAATGCCAGAGAAGCCAGAATGACCAACTTATGGGCGGCATCAATACCTTCCACGTCAAAGGTCGGATCGGCTTCTGCATAGCCCAGCTCTTGAGCCTCTTTTAATACATCGGAAAAATCGCGACCCTTGTCCCGCATTTCGGTAAGGATAAAGTTACCCGTGCCATTAATGATGCCCGCCAGCCATTCGATGCGGTTGGCCGACAAGCCTTCACGAATGGCTTTGATGATAGGAATACCACCAGCCACCGCGGCTTCAAAGGCGACAGTGACACCTTTTTCTTTGGCTGCATCAAAAATCTCATTACCAAATTCAGCGATCAATGCCTTGTTGGCAGTGACTACGTGCTTGCCATTTTTAATGGCTCTAAACACCAGATCTTTGGCCACGGTAGTGCCACCGATTAGCTCGACTAGAATATCAATATCGGGGTTATCGGCAACCTCAAAAATGTCTCGAGTAACACTGATATCACCGAGGTCACAGGCGGGGTTATCGCGTCTTGCACCCACTTGGCTGATCAGGATTTGGCAACCTGCACGGGCGTTGATTTCATCAGCGTTTCGACTCAGTACATTCACTGCACCACTGCCCACTGTTCCCAAACCACATATGCCAATTTTTACAGAATTCAAAGTGTTCGCCTTAACGTTAATATCAGGGTTAAAACCCTCGTTGCCGTCGGGGTTAAAACTATAATTGCAGTCCGAGTTACAACCAGTGTTACAGCCAAAGTGACAACCAGTGCCCATACCCTGTTAACCAATAATGACAGGGCAATAAATAAAGCCTAGTTCAATAGCTCATTTGCTCTCATTCGGGCTGAACATATCAGCCTAAAAACAGCACTATAAAAAGATGGCAACCTTAATAGCCGACAGGGGCACTGTCAATGAGATAAAGGCCCATAATAACGCAGGAAAGCTACTGTCAATGCGGGTAACCGGGCGATTTAAGGACTCTGGGTAACAGGCGTGAGATAACGGGTACAGGATAGTGAAACTAACCCCTATCAAAATCCATCAAGGTGGGAAGGCTAATTCACCCCGATAACTTTCAATAACTCTGGCGCCGGGCGATAACCGGGTAACAGTGTGCCATCTTCCAGAATCAGTGCCGGTGTTCCGGTGACACCGGCTTCCTGCCCTAGAGCGTATTGAGCGGCAACGGGGTTATCCTTACAGACATTCTCGGGGATAGGCTGCCTGTTTTTCAGTGCCGTCATCGCGGCCAGCTTATCCTTAGCACACCAGGCAGAGGCAATTTTTCGATAGGAGGGGGAGCCAATACCCGCTCTGGGGAATGCCAGGTAACGCACTTCGACACCGCCCATCGTCAAGCCAGGCAGTGCTTCATTGTGTAACTTTTGACAATAACCACAATCCACATCGGTAAACACGTAGACCACTGCCTTGGTTTCATCCACAGCGGGAAAAATGATCATATCGTCCTTGGCAACACTCTCCATAAGCTCTTTGCGAATACGGGCTGCCTCTAAATCTTTTACGGGCATAAAGAGCCCGGGGCGAGCGTGATACATGTCACCAGTAATCAGGTATTCACCCGTTTTATTGACATAAACAAACTGAGTGCCGTTGACTCGCACTATATACAGCCCAGTGATGGGGCTGGTTTCTACAGCACCGTAGTTCAAGTCAGGTCGGGCCGCTTTAAGGTTATCTTTAATAGTTTTAGCCATAACCTCAGATACCGGCTCTGCATTCACAGCACTCCATAGGAGAGTGGCAACCATAAAGCCAACAATGCTCTTCATCATAAATCTACGTCTCTTTTCTGGGTAAGTCGTATGTAAACATCAAACGCCTATGTATCGTTTCGTGAAAAACGATGCGTATTGGAGTCTATTAGACAAGCAGGGTTCCACTCAAGCTTCTGACACCCTTTAGTTAACTCTTTGTTACCCTCTGGGGTGGTGCTGTTCATGTAAAGATTTCATGCGACTGCTGGCCACATGGGTATAAATCTGTGTTGTGGAAAGATCACTGTGACCTAGTAGCAACTGCACCACCCTCAAATCAGCCCCGTGATTCAGCAGGTGTGTGGCAAAGGCATGGCGCAAGGTGTGCGGAGATAAAGGCTTGTCGATACCCGCCTGCTGAACATGCTGTTTCAGGCGATGCCAAAACGTCTGGCGTGTCATTTCGCGTGCGCGGGTACTGGGGAACAAGACATCACTCTGAACCTCATTGAGCAACACCGGGCGCGAATTTTTCACATACCGATCCAACCAACTCAATGCTTCATCACCCAAGGGCACCATCCGCTCCTTACTTCCCTTACCAAACACTCGAACCACGCCCTGTCGCGTGTTTACCTGATGAAGTTTTAACCCAACTAGCTCAGAGACTCTCAAACCAGTGGCGTAGAGCACTTCCAGCATAGTGCGGTCACGCAATCCTATGGGGGTATCGGTATTGGGTGCCGCCAGTAAAGACTCTACATCTGACTCCGAGAGACTCTTGGGCAACGGCCTTCCCAGCTTGGGGTTATCTACCAGGGCTGTAGGGTCTTCCTGAACTCGATTCTCACGCAAGAGGTAGCGATAGAAGCCTCTCAGGCATGATAGCTGGCGTGCTGTAGAGCGAGCAGCCAGCCCCTCTTCAAACCGGTGAGCCAAATAACGTTGTACATCAGACCTACCGGCTCCCACCAATGTCTGGCTGATTGAGGCAAGCCAAACACCAAAGGTATGTAGATCACGGCGATAGGCATCCAGTGTATTTAGACTCAGACCCTTTTCCATCCAGACAGCGTCGAGATAGGTGTCGATAAGCTGCTGGTCTGAAGAGCTAATAGCCATGGGTTACTCTAACCGGGCAAGATGAAACGAACAAGGCAGCCTGAGAGTGGATAATAGCCATACCCAAGCTGGCAATAAATAGGGTTCAAAAAAATTAGGCCAAAAAAAAGCACCAACAAGTGGCGCCTTTTTTAATTCCGAGAAAGAACTCAGCCGAGTTTTTCCTTGATACGTGCTGCACGACCAGACAGTTCGCGCAAGTAGTACAACTTGGCCTGGCGAACATCACCGCGACGCTTAACAGCGACACTGTCAACCAACGGGCTGTAAGTCTGGAATGTACGCTCAACACCAACACCATTAGATATTTTGCGAACAGTGAATGCAGAGTTCAGTGCGCGGTTGCGCTTGCTAATAACAACGCCTTCAAAGGCCTGCAAACGCTCGCGGGTGCCTTCTTTTACTTTTACCTGAACGACAACAGTGTCGCCTGGAGCAAAAGGAGGCAGCTCTTTGGACATCTGCTCCGCTTCGATTTCGGCAATAATTAGATTTTTGTTACTCATGGTTTGCTCCTCAGCTTTTATCTGTTGGTGGCATGCCACCTTTTTGAGTAGCGTCGCACTGAGAGGAAAACAAGCTATTCGCTTTCATCAGCCGACTCTTTGACTACCTTGTCTAAAATTTTCTGTTGCTCGTCACTGAGCTTCAGTTTGTCTAATAAATCTGGGCGTCGTTCCCAGGTTCGCTTCAATGACTGCATCAGCCGCCATTGACGTATTTTTTCGTGGTTACCCGAGAGCAAAACCTCAGGTACCGTCAAATTCTCGAACTGCTCTGGTCTGGTGTAGTGAGGGCAATCCAGCAGCCCTTCCGCAAAAGAGTCCTGCTCGGCTGAATCCTCGTTGCCCAACGCACCCGGTAATTGCCGGATCAGCGCATCAAGCATCACCATCGCTGGTAACTCTCCACCACTGAGTACGTAATCACCGATTGACCACTCCTCATCCACTTCAAGTTGGATAAGGCGCTCATCAACCCCTTCATAACGCCCAGTTACCAGTATCAGGTTCTCTCGGGTGATCAGTGTTTTTACACCACCCTGGTCAAGTACCTTTCCCTGTGGCGACAGGTATACAACTGTCGCTGGCCCAGTCTCTTCAGACTCGGCAATCCATTTTCTAGCTTCGGCGATCGCCTCACGTAGAGGCTCTATCATCATCACCATACCGGGACCGCCGCCATAAGGTCGATGATCTACCGTCTGATGACGATCACTGGTGTGCGCTCTTGGATTAAAAAGTGCCACATCCAGCAAGCCCTGTTTGATTGCTCGCCCACTAACACCGTAGTCGGTCAATGCAGCGAACATTTCAGGAAACAGTGTGACCAGGGCTACCTTCATTGTCACATCGCTCCACTATTTATTCTTTGATCCTGTTATTCTTTGATCCTATAACGTACAGGCCTTAATTGCTGCTGCTAGAACTCAGGATCCCAATCAACATCAATCCTGCCAGCGTCGAGATCAACTCTTAACACGAACTGTTTCGTGTAAGGGATCAACCGCTCTTCCCGATCCAGGCTCTCTTTATCTCCCTTGACCGCCAGCACATCATTAGCGCCAGTCTCCATCAAGCTGTCTACCACACCAAGACGTGTATCGCCCTGACAAGTAATAACAGTGAGACCTTCAAGCTGATGCCAGTAGTATTCGCCTTGCTCCAGTTCAGGAAACTGCGACTTCTCTACAACGATATTTAACTGGCAATATTGTTTGGCGACTTCCCGGTCATCTACACCGGTAATATGAACCAACAATCCCTTATTCGTCGCTCGACATTGATCAACCTCAATCTCTCGCCAGCCATCGGGTGTTTTCAGCCACCAAGGTGGGTAGCGAAAAATATCTTCTGTGAGCTCAGTGAAGGAGTGGACCTTCACCCAACCCTTAATACCATGAACAGTGGTAATTCGCCCGACTATAACTGGGTCAACTGGTACAGAGCCAACGGGGTTCATCTCAGTCGGACGCTACTGACTGAAGCCTGACAATCCAAAGCCTAGTAATTAAGCTTGGACTTGAGCTGTGGCTTCTTTTACCAAGTTAGACACACGCTCAGACAAGCCTGCACCCTGGCCTACCCAGTGTTGTACACGCTCAACGTCAACACGCAGACGCTCTTCTTGGCCACGGGCAACCGGGTTAAAGAAACCAATGCGCTCAATATAGCGGCCATCACGAGCCTTACGGCTATCAGTGACGTGGATGTGATAAAACGGGCGCTTTTTAGAGCCCCCACGAGCCAAACGAATAGTTACCATGAAGCTTCTCTTCTGTATTAACAGTCTTAAAATTATCAGCAGCTACACCCACGTTGAGGACATAGCACAATGCCCGTCAAAAACCGGGCACCTGCGAAGGCGCGGGATTATATCGAAAACATCGAGGTGTGTATAGCGTGAAATCCTGCTTGAATGAGGATTAAAACTCGCTCTAAATCAAGTTTAGAACGGGGATTTCCCGCCACCCGGAGGAAGTCCACCAGGCGGCATTCCACCACCGGGCATACCACCGCCAGGGAAACCGCCAGGTGGCATGCCACCAGCCATTCCCCGCATCATTCTTTCCATACCTTTGCCCTTCATTTTTTTCATCATCTTACCCATCTGCTTATGCTGTTTGAGCAAGCGATTAAGGTCTTGAAGTGTGGTACCGGAGCCTTGGGTAATTCGACGTTTGCGGGAGCCATTAAGAATATCAGGATTGCCACGCTCGGCGGGCGTCATGGAATTGATAATAGACTCCATCTGGTCAAACTTTTTGCCCATATTCGCCTGCTCAACCATCTGAGACATGTTGCCCATGCCCGGGAGCTTTTCGAGCATATTGGAGAAACCGCCCATATTATTCATTTGCTGTAGCTGATCACGTAAATCATTCAGGTCAAACTTCTTGCCCTTGGCCACTTTCTTGGCCAGCTTCTCAGCTTTCTTCCGATCAACTTTCTGTTCGACTTCTTCGATCAGCGACATCACGTCGCCCATGCCTAGAATTCGTGAGGCAATTCGCTCGGGGTAAAACGGCTCCAATGCGTCGATCTTCTCGCCCACACCGAGGAATTTGATAGGCTTACCTGTCACTTGACGAACCGACAGAGCCGCACCACCACGTGCATCACCATCCACTTTGGTGAGAATCACACCGGTCAATGGCAGTGCATCATTAAAGGCTTTGGCCGTGACCACGGCATCCTGGCCAATCATGGCATCAATAACAAACAGGGTTTCTACGGGGTTAACGGCCTTGTGAAGCTGCTGAATTTCGACCATCAGCTCTTCATCTACATGAAGACGACCGGCAGTATCCACCAGCAACACATCCATAAACTTGGTTTTAGCCGACTGCAAAGCATTGAGTGCAATATCAACCGGCTTTTGATCGGCAGAGCTAGGGAAGCATTCAACGCCCACCTCTTCGGCCAGAGTTTCTAGCTGCTTGATAGCGGCAGGACGATAAACATCCACACTCACTACCATCACTTTTTTCTTCTGGCGCTCCGTAAGGAACTTGGCCAGCTTGGCCACGGACGTGGTTTTACCTGCCCCCTGCAAACCGGCCATCAGTACGACAGCGGGTGGCTGAGCAGCGAGGTTGAGTTCCTCGTTACTATCACCCATCACATGCTCAAGCTCAGCTTGAACAACTTTCAAGAATTGCTGACCCGGGTTAAGGCTTTGGCCAACCTCAGCCCCCAGAGCACGCTGCTTCACGCCCTCCACAAAGGTTTTGACCACGGGTAATGCCACGTCGGCTTCCAGCATCGCCATCCGCACCTCGCGGAGGGTTTCCTGAATATTCTCTTCGGTGAGACTGGCCTTACCGGAAATCTTTTTTAACGAGTGGGATAAACGGTCGCTCAGGTTTTCAAACATCGCCATGGGAATTTTGTCATCATGTTGTTAACTCAAGGGGGCGAGAGTATACCCGAAAGCGACATAGGTTTGGCATGGCCTCTTTTCGCCTGTGGCTATCTATGACACACTTTATCTTTAAGACAAGTTGCCCACTATCAGCGAAACAAACTTATGCTTAGTGCCACGTTAGCCATTGCTCTTTATCTTTGTGCAACACTTTATCAAGTGTTGCAGTTGCGCAAGCATCCGGCATTGCGTGTTTCGTCATTACAACTGGTTACCGCCGCAGCCATCACCCTGCACGGCTACACCAGCATGCGATGGGTATTTACTGACTGGGGGTTGGACTTTGGGTTGCTCCCGATGAGCACTGTTATTCTGTTCACTATCAATCTGGTCGTCCTGATTAGCAGCTTACGCAAACCAGTGCACAACCTGTTCCTACTGTTGTTCCCGTTGACCGCACTGATGCTTGCTATCACCATGACGGCCGGAAGTAGCGGAACCTTTTCGGAGTCAGTCTCCGCCCCCATAGGCACCCATATTTTCATCTCCATTCTTGCCTATAGCTTGATGACGATTGCTGCATTTCAGGCGCTATTGTTGGCACTCCAGAACTGGCGCCTACGTCATAAACACCTAGGTAATTTTTTACAAACCATCCCCCCACTACAAACAATGGAAGCTCTGCTGTTTGAGGTACTTTGGACTGGCTTTGGGTTGCTCACCCTATCTTTACTGACCGGCTTTCTGTTCTTTGAAGATTTTTTCGCGCAGCACCTAGCCCACAAAACAGTCTTCTCCTTATTCGCATGGCTGTTTTACGCCATTCTGTTATGGGGTCGGCATGTGAAGGGCTGGCGAGGAAATACGGCTATCCGCTGGACTCTGATTGGTTTTAGCGCCATGGTGCTGGCTTACTGGGGCAGTAAATTTGTCATTGAGGTTATCCTGAGCTGACGGCTTTCTCGAAGCTGTTTCTCACAACTAAGCTGACACACAGTAAAGGTTGCCAATTGCCCAAAACTTCTTCAACATGTCCGGCCCAATAAGAAAATGAGGTCTTTCCTCCTTTGGACGACACCCCCCTTTGGCAGCTCTTCAGTATACTTGGCGGCCTACTCTTAATATCTGCATTTTTTTCCGGCTCTGAAACAGCCATGATGTCGCTCAACCGTTATCGGTTGAAGCATCTGCGTAAACGCCATACTGGCGCCCGGCGTGCCTACAAACTATTAAAACGTCCCGACCGTCTGATTGGTATCATTCTGATTGGCAATAATCTGGTCAACATCATGGCCTCGGCCATTGCTACTGTGATTGCTCTACGCCTGTATGGTGATGCCGGTATTTTTATTGCCACCCTGCTGCTTACACTCGTCGTACTCATCTTTGCAGAGGTCACGCCAAAAACGCTGGCAGCACTACACCCAGAAGGCATTGCATTCACTGTCAGTCATATTCTTCGGCCACTACTTATCCTGTTTTACCCACTAGTATGGCTGGTTAACCATTTATCCAATGGTCTACTCAGAATTTTGGGAGTGAACCCAAACAAAGGCATTGATGACAGCCTCAGTAAAGAGGAAATTCGCACAGTGGTGGATGTCTCTAGTAAAAAAATTCCCGATCACCAGGGAATGCTAATCAATATTCTGGATTTAGAAACTGTCACGGTGAACGACATCATGGTACCCCGCAACGAAATTGTCGGGCTCGACCTAGAGGATGACATCGAAACACTGCTCGACACTATCATCAACTGCGGCTATACCCGCCTGCCGATCTACAGCGGCAATATCAACAATGTGCACGGACTGTTGCACATGAAGTCGGTTACCCGGTTATTGCGTAGCGGGGGTGAGAACTTAAGTAAAGAAGCCATTAAGCGTTTTGCCCGCGAGCCCAGTTTTGTACTGGAAAACACCCCGCTCAACAAACAGCTGCTGAATTTTCAGAAAGGCCGGCGTCGTATGGGGCTAGTGGTGGACGAGTACGGTGAAGTTGAAGGGTTAGTCACCATGGAAGACATTCTTGAGGAGATTGTCGGCGATTTCACCACCAACCGGGCAGAAGATGAGCAGGCCGATATTGTCGCACTGGATAAAAGTATGTTCGATATCGATGGCTCCGCCACCATTCGAGACATCAACAAAGCTAACAACTGGGATCTTCCGACTGATGGACCAAAAACCATCAACGGCCTTGCACTGGAGCACTTGGAAAACATTCCCGATGGTCATGTCACCTTTACCATTGGCCGCTACCGCTTCGAAACACTGGCGCTGAAAAATAAGATGGTAGCCAAGCTGAGAGTCAGGCGTTTACTGATTAAAACGAGTGATGAGGACACTGATGAGGAGGATGAAGACTAGTTAATGTCATATGATTTCGACACCCACCTTATCTAAACAAGGACAAAAAGGTCAGACAAAAGGGTTTTTCTCACTCGCTCTTTCAGACGCTTTTATAATAACATCTAACCGCTCATCATCTTCCATCAAAAGCCAGTCACGAATCTCCTTGGAAGTACGGTAGCAACCGATACAAAGATCCTTTTCATCCATCGCACAGATTGAAATACAAGGTGAGGTGATGGTTCCGGGCATAGTTTTTCCAACATGGGTTAATGGTGACGGATTCAAAACAGGGCGAATTATCAGACTAATTGACCGTTAGTTGCAACAGCCAGCCTACAACTTATCTGGTACGATTTTACATTGATCAATCAATCTGACTTAGGCCGAGGGTTGAGATTATCGGGCCTAAGGTCAATCTTGTCGGGATAGTGTAGGTCGATACCCGCATCCAGTGTCAGGTTGAGAAAGTCCACCAACACCACCAGAGAGAACCCCCAAATACGGTAGCCTTGGTATATGTAACAGGGCATGCGAAGACTGTAATCAGGGCCAGTAAAGTGGTCAACCGTGAGATTAGATTGATCTAGAAAATATCGAAGCGGCACACGGAACACAGCATCCAGCTCATCAGGGTTTGCAGCGAGTGATTGCTCGGGGGAGATCAACCCCACATAAGGCCAAACTCGCATGCTGTAACGAGTGCAATTTATCGGCAAACTGGCAATAACCTCGACCTGCTCCGGCGGCAAATCGATTTCTTCATGGGTTTCTCTAAGCGCTGTTTCCAATAGGTCGGCATCACCCAGCTCCCATTTCCCACCGGGAAAGGCCACCTCACCACGATGGGACGTCATGTGTTCAGCTCGCTTGGTCAAAATAATTTTTGGGTCATCCTGCTCACGGGTCAGCGCAAGTAAAATGGCGGCCTCACCCAGCTCATCATCAATGGGCATTGAACGCCCAACAGGGAGAGACTGCAGTCGCTGTATCATTAAATTCAACATGTTCTAACCATTTTACATATTCTTGCCATTTAAAAGGCACCTCGGATTTATATATACTGCTCACTGAAGCAATGTTATTCCTACTCTAGTGATGTTTTATGAACTTTTGCAGTCAATGTGGTAAATCCATCAGTCTAAAAGTCCCCGTTGGAGATAATCGTGAACGGCATGTTTGCGACCATTGTGAAACGATCCATTACCAAAACCCTAGAATCATTGCTGGCTGCATTCCTGTTATAGATGAACGGGTGCTGCTATGCCGACGGGCTATTGAGCCACGACACGGGCTTTGGACCCTGCCAGCAGGATTTATGGAAAACGGTGAAACCACACTCCAAGGTGCATTGCGTGAATGTGTGGAAGAGGCAAATGCTAGAGTCGACAACCCCAGGCTCAGTGGTATTTTTGATATTCCCCACATCAACCAAGTCTATATTTTCTATAGCGGCACCATGAGCGACTTAACCTATAGCCCTGGCATCGAATCTCTGGAAGTGGAGCTGTTTAGGGAACAGGATATTCCCTGGACCAGTTTGGCATTCCCTGTTGTGGAGCTGGCTCTGCACTATCATTTTGAAGACACCAAACACAATCGAACTGAGGTACGTACCGGCACGGTCAACCGCCCGTGGATCAGCCCAAGACGCTAATACGTGGTTAAAATACTTGTTAATAGTATCGATACAGAACCTAAGCACTGAACAAACGGCATCTCTTTAAAACCAATACCGCCTACACCAAAATCTCGGTAAGTGGCCAAACATCATAGGCCGGCTCTTCATAGGGATGGCAAGCCAAAAGCGTTCGGACCGCATCCTGTATTAACTCGTCAGCACAAACCATCTCAACTCGATACTCCGCAACAGACTCCAACTCACCCGTCTGCCCAAGATAAGGAGAACTCCCTGCCAGTGGGCGAAACTGACCTTCACCTAACACCTGCCAGGAACAGTGCTCGTAATCGCCGATACGTCCGGCACCTGTATCAAACACGGCCTGTTTGACCGCATCCACATGACTCGCGGGGACAAAGAAAACTAATTTATACATAGTGCAACCTATTGATCAACGTGCAGCTTCATTCCACATTCTTATTACATTCTACCTGTGGTGACGAAGCAAGGTTTTAGCCTGTCAGACCCTCTCGCTGTTCTCTTTAAGTCCTGAACAACTGGTATATACTGACTCTTAGAGCTATTTATTGAAGGCATAAGTGAACCGATGAAATCACCTAACCTAAGCATTCCGGAACAGATTCGCCGCAACTTTGTCGCACTGGTCAGCCTAGTTATTGCCGTAAGCAGCCTGAGCTATACAAGCTGGCGCCATGAACAAACAGAAGAAAATCACAACTCTCGAATGGCTGCATTCGAAGCCCTTCTCAAACTGGGGGAGCTCCAACAACTCGTTTTTCATCGCCACTATGACCAGGAACTCGACAAAGGAAATCCTCGTACTGGCTGGGCCTATGTCTTAACGATTCAAGATCTCTCCTCTCTATTACCACCTCCTGCAACCGAAAGTGCCAGTTCACTGGCAGAAACTTGGGGAGACCATTGGGAAGGCTTGGGAAGTAATCAAGCAAGTGCAGATGCCATTACCGGTGCCATAGACAACACCCGCAATGACACATTGGTGCTTCTACAGTCGCTGAAGTGATTTCACCAACACGACAATGCATTCCAGCCAGAAATTTTTTGCTCTCTATTTCAACCTGCGTTTAACGCCTCAATTCAATACTTAGATGATTGCTCTAGATCAATTGGATTGACATAAATCCCTTACAAATAATAAGTACTTATTGCTTCCCCCTTCAATATAACTGATAATCATTATCATTCAAGGCAATGTACACCATCTATACCTATGCAATTTGATCAACTACAAATAGGCGACCATGCCCTGGTAAGTGGCTTCAAGGATGTTCCTGAGTCATACCGGAACCGGCTGATGAGCTTAGGGTTAACACCCGGAACACCATTCCTGGTACAGCACCGAGCCCCTTTGGGTGACCCGGTCGCTATTCTTGTTAGAGGGTTCCGCCTCAGCTTAAGAAGCCATGAAGCCGCAGGGATGATAGTAGAACGACTATGAGCCATGAAAAAAGCATGAACCAAGAATTCACTATTGCTTTGGTAGGAAACCCCAACTGTGGCAAAACCACCCTGTTCAACGCGTTAACCGGTACCCACCAAAAGGTAGGCAATTGGTCTGGCGTCACCGTTGAACAAAAAACTGGCCAATTTAAACATGCTGATGCCACCTTTCAAGTGGTGGATTTGCCTGGCACCTACTCTTTGCATGTTTCCTGTGAAGATGACTCGCTTGACCAGCAAATCGCTCAACGGTTTGTACTGGAAAGCTCTGCCGATCTGATTATCAATATTATTGATGCCTCCTGTCTTGAACGCGGCCTTTATCTCACGACGCAATTGATGGATGCGGGTATTCCGCTAGTTATCGCACTAAACATGATGGATGTTGCGGATCAAAACGGCATTCACATTGACCCCTACGAACTCTCTGAGAAAATTGGTTTTCCTGTGGTATCACTGGTGGCAAGCCGCAGTGAAGGTGTGGGAACACTGGTCGATGTGGCCAGTAACTATCTGCACAAACAAAACTTTAAACCACTCCCGGTTACTGTCTCTGAGCCACTGGAAAATACCGCCAAACAGCTTCTGTCATTGATGACACAACATGATCCAGACGCATCAAGGTTACAAGCAACAGCCGCTCTGGAACGAGATGCGGCGGTACTCAGTCAGTTTCCAGAAGACTTGCAGCATCAGATGGAGGCTGAGGTAGATACACTTGAGCAACAACTCAAATGCAGTGCCGCTGATGCCCTGATTAATGACCGTTACAGCTGGATCAACAAGATCACTGCCGGTGCTGTCCATCATGACCACCAGAATAAAAAAACGATTTCAGATTACCTTGATGCCATCCTGCTAAACCGTTACTTGGCTTTCCCCGCCTTTCTCGGGGTGATGTACATGATGTTTATGGTGACCATCAATTTTGGTGGCGCTTTTATCGATTTTTTTGATATCGCCGCCGGGGCGCTGTTTGTGGAATTGCCACGGCAATTACTCACAGCCCTTCATCTGCCGGAGTGGCTAATTGCATTGGTCGCAGATGGTGCCGGAGGTGGTATACAACTGGTTGCCAGCTTCCTTCCCGTCATAGGCACCCTGTTTCTATTCCAGACCTTTTTGGAAGACTCCGGCTATATGGCCCGAGCAGCATTTATCCTCGATCGTTTAATGCGTAGCATCGGTCTACCCGGAAAGTCATTTGTTCCTCTAGTAGTGGGTTTTGGCTGTAATGTACCTTCCGTCATGGCTAGCCGCGTCTTGGACACACATCAAGACCGCCTGCTAACGATCTTAATGGCACCCTTCATGTCCTGTGGCGCCAGGCTAACGGTCTACATCCTGTTTGCCACGGCCTTCTTTACAGAGAATGGTCAGAATGTCGTATTTGGCCTCTACATTATTGGTATTGCTCTTGCTGTATTAACCGGCATGCTAGTTCGCCAAAAAATGCTTAGCCGCGAAATCACCCCTTTTATTATGGAGCTACCCAGCTACCATGTTCCCACTCTAAAAGGGCTGCTAATACATACCTGGCATCGACTGAAAGGCTTCTTGCTCAGAGCGGGCAAGGCCATTGTTCTCGTGGTTATCGCATTAAATTTTGTTAACTCTATTGGTACTGACGGCAGCTTCAACAATGAGAATACCGAACGATCCCTGCTGTCGGCTATTGGCAAAACGATTACCCCAATATTAGAACCGCTGGGAGTAAAGGAAGATAACTGGCCAGCCACAGTGGGCATATTCAGTGGTATTTTTGCCAAGGAAGTCGTGGTTGGCACACTAGACGCCCTCTACTCAGATATGGCACGTAGCGGTAATGGCCCCTCGACAAAAGAACCAGTACATATTGGCGCAATGCTCTCCGAAGCTTTTAATACCATCCCTGAGAACCTTGCAGAAGTGAATGATATGTGGGGTGACCCTCTCGGTCTGGGCATTGGTGACTTAACAAACGAACAGGCCTCTGCAGAAGCACAAGAGATAGAACTCAGCACCATCATCTTGATGCAACAATTGTTCGATGGCCAGTTAGGCGCCTTCTGCTACATCTTGTTTGTGCTGTTATACATGCCATGTGTAGCAACACTGGGCGCAATCTATAAGGAAGCTGGTGGGGCTTGGGCATTTTTCTCCGCCACCTGGAATACGTTACTGGCCTACTCTGTTGCAGTTATTGTCTATCAGCTAGGTACACTGCCCGCTCACCCACAACAATCTCTGTTGTGGACCGGGGCCATGCTACTGATTATGCTAATTGGTTACCTACTGTTAATGCAGTTCGGTAAGAAACAGGCTCGTAATGAAAATCTGATACCGGCGGTCAATTTACACTGAAGGCACATAGAGCCACTGAACCGTTTAACCATTGACGTGGAACCACAGAACCACGGGCTATCTACAAACAAACCGATCCTGTAAATAGCCGCCCTAAAGACAACGATATCTATCAGCTACGCCAACCTAGAAAAATAGAAAGTTGGTAGCTCTAAAACTTTTCAACGGCCCGTAGTAGCTGACGACAGGTTACCTGCCCTACCAGCTTGCCATCCTGAATCACGGGGCAACGTCGAAAACCTCGCTTCAACATATCCTGTGCCACATCCACAATATCTGCATGGGGCGATACCGAATACACATCAGTTGTCATGAACCCACTGACCGGGCCAACACTGGTTTCTTCGTTATACATGGCACTGAGAATCGCCTTCAGGCAGTCCATTTCTGACACGATACCAAGCAGATGATTCTCATCATCTACCACACAGAGACCTGAAATCTTGTATTCCAGAATCAATTCTACGGCATCACACAAATCGACATCGGCTTTCACCTTAACCGGATTTGGAAGCATGTAATCTTTGAGTTCTACTGAGCGCAACATAAAGAGACCTTCTTTTTTTACCTACTTTCAGAATACTAGACAGACAGTCAATTGCATACTCTGCCTAGCTAGAAAAACCCACCAACATAAACCATGAGCGGCTGAGGGAAAACACCCAACCAGATCACCAGCACAGCCAGTAATACCGCCACTATTTCACCCAACCAAGGGGATGAATACTTAGCAGCCTTATTATCATCCTGAAGCGTCATGACATAAATAATTCGCAAGTAGTAGTAAATACCAATGGCGCTGCCCACAACCAATGCGGCTAACAGCACCCATAGAGCTCCCTCAATACCTGCGGTAAAGATGTAAAACTTACCAATAAAGCCGACAGTCAAGGGGATCCCTGCCAGGGACAGCAATGAGAGCGTTAAAATTCCTGCCAATCGTGGTCGATGCCAAAACAACCCAGTGAGGTCGGCGACAGACTGCTTTTCATCACCCCCATCACTGGATAACAGGCTGATAACAGCAAAGGCTGCTAGGGTGGTCACGACATAGGCCACAACATAATAGCTTGCCGCCTCTACCGCCAACGTACTGCCGCCCAACATGCCACCAGCCACCAGCGTTATTAACAAATAGCCAAAGTGTGCAATGGAGGAATAAGCCAACAGCCGTTTTATATTTTGTTGTTGCAGTGCCAGCAAATTGCCAGCCAACATAGAGGCCACAGCCAATACACTCAACGCCATCAGTAATGTGGTGAATTGATATAATTGTGCCTCCACGAACAAACGCAACAATGCAGCAAAAATTGCTCCCTTGGAGACCGTGGCAAGAAAACCCGTGACCGGCAATGGTGCGCCTTGATAAACATCTGGAGTCCACATATGGAATGGAACCACCGATAACTTAAAACTAATACCAGCCAAGACCAATGCCGAACCCGCAAGAATCAACACCTGGTTCTCTGAGGCTCCGGCAAGGCGCTCACCTATACCAACAAATGAAAGACTCCCTAACGCGGCATAAAGCAAGGCAAAACCAAACAACAATACCGCTGATGCACACCCAGACAGTACTAGATATTTAATGCCCGCCTCCATCGGTAGCTTTCCTCGCTCAGGGTAGGCAATCATCGTGTACAACGACACGCCCAACAATTCCATACCCAACAACAGTGAAGCCACATGATTAGCAAATGCCAACACCAACGCACCCAAAGTGGCGAGCAACAACAACAGATAAAACTCTTCACTACGCCCTTTACGGAGCCGTAAGTACTCCCATGACAACAACGTACTCGCCAGCGCAACACCCAGCAGCAGCACGGTGAAGAACACACCATAAGCATCAACACTTAATAGCGACATCTGCTGCGGACCTACCGCTACGGCCAGAGGAACGGACGCTAATGTCAGCAACAACCCCACCACTGTAGATACCGCGGTTAGAACATGTTCACGTCGAAAGGCAATGAGTAACATCAACAGCACGATAACAATAGAAAGTACGATTAATGGCAGTATCGACTGGAGTTCAATCATCGTCATGGCATCAACCCCGCAATCTGTGTGGGCTCAGTGACACTATCTACCATCTGCATTAGGCTATCCAGTACGGGCTGAGCTGTGTCGAGTACTGGCTGAGGGTAAAGCCCTAGCCATATCAGACCCACAATCATTACTGCCATGGTCAGCATTTCCCTGACGCCATAATCAGGCAATCGACGACCTTCATCTGGCTCACCCTGAAAAGCTCGCTGCATCATCATCAACGAATAGATAGCGGCAACAATCAACCCAAGCGAGGCTGCCGCAGCTACCCAGGGTGCGACAGCAAAGAGTCCAACCAGCACCATAAATTCCGCCACAAAATTACCCAGACCCGGTAGACCTAATGAAGCTAAAGCAAAGAACATTGCCACTGCGCCCAGGCGGGGCATGTTTTGCCAAAGACCGCCCATTTTCGACATATCCCGAGTATGCATTCGCTCCTGAAGGGAACCGGCGATCATAAAGAGGGCTGCCGTACTAAAGCCGTGGGCAATCATCTGCATCACCGCGCCTTGAAGTGCCAGTGCGTTCCAGGCAAACACACCCAACAACACAAAACCCATATGGCTGACACTGCTGTAAGCCACTAGTCGCTTGAAATCATCCTGCCCCAAGGCCAGTACCGCACCATAAATAATGCCGGCTACACCCAATGCCATGGCCACTGGGGAGAATGCCAACGCCTCATTTGGGAACAGTGGAACTACAAAACGAATAAGACCATAAGCCCCTGTTTTTAATAATATCCCTGCAAGAATCACACTGCCCGCAGTGGGAGCCTGGGTGTGGGCATCGGGTAACCAGGTATGCACGGGGAAACCGGGCAACTTAACTAGGAATGCTACAAAGAAACCTAGCATTAAGTAGAAGGCAATATCTCCACCGACCTGGTGATAGAGCAAATCAAAGTAGCTGAAGCTATAAACACCCGTATTGCTATGGTTCAGCATGACCAATGCCAGAATCGCCAGCAGCATCATCAAACCGCTCACCTGGGTGAAGATAAAAAACTTCATGGAGGCATAGCTACGACCTTCGTGACCCCAAATGGCTATCATCAAATACATCGGCACTAACATGACTTCCCAGAACAGGAAGAACAAAAATAAGTCCAGCGCCAGGAAGACACCGAGCACACCAGCCAACGTCCAAAGTAAATTGGCTTCAAAAAAACCGGTCCGTTGTTTGATGTCCGTCCAGGAAGCGCTCACTGAAACAGCCCCCAACACCAGCGTCAGGAGGACCATCAACAAACTCAAACCATCCATGGCCAGCTCGAAGCTAATACCAAACCGGGGAATCCATTCAGCCTTATAGTGAAATAGCCAAGTTGCCGCATCGGTAGGGTTAGGAACAACCGCTATTTGCGACCACGACAGGTCACTCATGTATGTGAGGAAATAACCAAGGTCAAACAGGATGGTAATCAGTGCAATCCAGCGAGGTAACAGAGGGTGTTGTCGCTCTGCCAACCAAGCAATGACGCCGCCAACTAATAGAATCAAAATCAGGTTAACCAAGACCATCAGATTACCCCCAACAACAAGGCAAGCACCACAATGACACCGAAGACCATACTTGTGGCATACCAGCGTAATCGCCCAGTCTGAGTATGACTCAACCCTACAAAGAGCTGCTGGCAAACTTTGACTATCGAGTTATAGATAACATCCACCCACTCACCACGAAGTATATAAGCCAAACCTTTATAGGGCCGCACCCACAACCTGTCGTAGAGCCAGTCCATGGCCCAACCACTGAACCAGAATTTTTTTAGCATTTGTCCCGGTGCCGAATTAACCAAGCCATCAATATTGAGCTGGCCACTTAGGTAAATAAAGTAAGCAATGGCCAAACCAATCAGTGGAATGGCAATAGAAATACCTTCTATCAAGTGACTGGGATGATGATCACTTGCGACAGGAAACACAGACTCCAATGGCACTAACGGCAGGGCAAAAAACCCTCCAACCAGCGACAAAACACACAGTAATGACAGCGGCACTGCCATACGAGAACCGGGTTGTTTATCGGGTTCCATTTGTGTTTTTCCAAAAAACACCACAAATACCAGCCTGAAACTGTAAATAGCGGTTAACAACGCGCCAAGTAAACCACCCGCCCACAACCAGGGACCGAACGTTGGTAGCTCATAAGCCTGTAACAAAATCATATCCTTACTGAAAAATCCTGACGTCAGCGGAAGCGCCGCCAATGCGGCAGAACCAATAAGGAAACTCCAGAAAACCACCGGTAAACGAGTACGCAAACCACCCATCTTAAAAATATTATGCTCATGGTGCAGACAGTGAATTACCGCACCCGCAGCCAGGAATAACAATGCCTTGAAAAAAGCATGGGTAACTAAATGGAAAATACCTGCCGTCCAAGCACCGACGCCCAAGGCCAAAAACATATACCCAATTTGACTGATAGTGGAATAAGCAAGAATCCGCTTGATGTCATGCTGAACCAGTGCGGTAGAGGCTGCCATAAGAGAAGTGATTAGTCCTACCAGCGCCACCGCCAACATTGCCGGGGGAGCCAGTAAAAATAATTCATGAGTACGAGCAATGAGGTAAACGCCGGCTGTGACCATGGTGGCTGCATGAATCAATGCACTAACGGGTGTAGGCCCCGCCATAGCATCGGGTAACCAGGTATGCAGCGGTAGCTGGGCTGACTTACCCACCGCACCACCTAATAACAATAAGCAGGCCAACACGGGCAATGTATCACCTACCTGCCATTGGCTATTGGCAGCCGCTGCCATAGGTTGAATATCCAAGGTGCCTAATTCAGTAAATAGCAGGAATAAACCCAGTGCCATTGCAGTATCACCCACCCGGGTTACTACAAATGCCTTGCGAGCAGCTAAGCCATTGTCAGGATTTTGATACCAGAACCCGACCAGCAGATAACTGCATACGCCGACGCCTTCCCAGCCCAGATAAAGTAGTAATAAATTGTCTGCCATGACCAGCACCAACATGGCAAAAACAAACATATTTAAATAGGCAAAGTAACGACTGTAACTGGCATCCTCTTCCATAAACTCCGTGGAGAACAGATGAATTAGGAACCCCACGCCAGTAATAACGGACATCATCACTAAGGTTAAACCATCCAAATAAAAGGCAATGTCAGGGGAAAAGGCGCCCACTTGCATCCAAGTCCACAATACCTGGTGATGGGGTTGACCTGATTCCATGAAAGCCAGACCAACCAACAGAGTAGTAACGGCTGATAAGCCTACAGAACCAGCGCCCAGGATCGCCACCAGTCGCTTCGGCATTTTTCCAACAGTCACCATCAACAACACTGAACTGATCAGTGGAAATAGTGGAATTAAAGGCAGCAGTTTCAGCATATCTGGATTAACCTCTCAACCTGTCTGCATCATCCATATCCAGGCTTTTAAAGCGGCGCTGAATCTGAATAACCAACCCTAGACCCACAGCCACTTCTGCAGCGGCAACGGCCAGAATCAGCATAAATATAACCTGACCATCGGCCTGCCCCCAGCGTGCACCCGCAGCAACAAAGGCCACCGCCGAAGCATTGAGCATCACTTCCAGTGATATCAGGATAAAAATCACGTTCCGCCGCATCATTAACCCGAGAAGGCCACAGATAAACAGCAATGAAGCCAACAGCAGAACATGATCCAGAGGAATACTGACACCATCCATTAGCTGCCACCCCCCTCTTCCAAATAGCGACGACCCAAGTGATAAGCGCCCACTAAACCAGCCATCAGTAACATCGAGGCAATTTCAACGGCCAACACATAGGGGCCATACAAGGCCATGCCCACCTCTTTGGAGGAAATCAATCCCTGGGTTTCTGCCGGTGCACTCTGTGACAAAACCAGTACCAACTCCACCAGCAAGAGTACCGCCAAGATCACCGGGGTGATCCAAATCTGGGGTTTCAGTAATTGCTTCTCCCTGCGATCACCTTTCTCCCCCAAGTTGAGCATCATGATGACAAAAACGAACAACACCATAATGGCACCCGCATAAATCACCACTTCCAGTGCCGCCGCAAAGGGGGCGCCGATCAAATAGAAAACGACGGCCACCGCCAGCAGTGACAGGATCAGATAAACCAGAGCATGAGCTGCATTCACCCGGGTCAGTGCCAAAATCGTAGAGACCAAGGCAATGGTGGATGCCATATAAAATAGGATTAGCTCGAGCATATAACCCCCTTTTGCCTTGAGGCCCGCGGCCTTAAAGACAGTGCCTTTTTAGCGGAAAGAGTACACACCTCAACTATCCCGCAGTTCATGGCAATAAACTCTTAACGTCGATAGGTTGCGCTTCATTTTCCGCTTCCCCCTTATCTTTCCATGAGGTCTGCATCCCAGACACTCGATAGAAGTTATAACCATGGTATTTACCCGTACCATTAATTAGCAGGTGTTCTTTTTCATACACCATGTTTTGTCGGTCGTACTCACACATCTCGAAATCGGGTGTTAGTTGGATCGCATAGGTAGGGCACGCTTCTTCACACATGCCACACATAATGCAGCGGGAAAAATTGATACGGAAAAACTCTGGATACCAACTCCCGTCCTCACGAGTATCTTTTTGTAACGCTATACAATCTACCGGGCATGCTACGGCACAGAGGTTGCAAGCCACACAGCGCTCCTCACCATCCGGATCTCGAGTCAACACAATACGGCCACGATAACGCGGTGCCAGATAGGGTCTTTCTTCGGGATACTGGACTGTTTCTGCTTTGGTAAAGGTGTGTTTTAACACCCGCCACATGCTGCGCAGCTGACTAATCATGCCGCGCCTCCGTTAGTCAGCCAAAGCGCTATGGCGCCCGTGAGTACCAAATTAACCAACGTCAGTGGCAGCATAACTTTCCAGCCCATAGACATGAGCTGGTCATATCGTGGCCGAGGTATGGCTGCTCGCAACAAGACGAAAAAACAGATGACAATAAAGGTTTTAAGGCCAAACCAAACGATGGGCGGTAACCAAGGGCCGAGCCAGCCACCAAAGAACAATGTAACAATCATGCTAGAAATTAATATCAGGCCCAGATACTCACCCAGCATAAACATGCCAAACTTCATACCGCCGTATTCCGTATGAAACCCAGCACAGAGTTCATGTTCCGCTTCGGGCAAGTCAAATGGCAGTCGATGACTTTCGGCAACACCCGCCACGGTAAAAACAAATAATCCGAGGAATTGAGAGAAGCAGTACCATCCGTCTGATTGTGCTTCGACAATCACCCTGAGGTTAAAACTGCCAGAGAGCATCACCACGCCCATCAGTGACAACCCCATAAACACTTCATAGCTAACCATTTGAGCGGCAGAACGCAGTCCGCCGAGCAGCGCATATTTATTATTAGAGGCCAGCGCCCCAAGCAATACACTGTATACAGCCAAAGAAGTCATACCGAGGAAAAACAGCAGACCAATATTCATATCAATAATTTGCAGCCCTGGCCCAAACGGCACCACAGCAAAACCCAGCATCATCGCCATAACAATGGCGGTGGGCGCGAAAATAAAGATAACTTTATCCGCAAAAGGGGGCACCCAGTCATCCTTAGTGAGTAATTTCAGCATGTCTGCTGCCACCTGAAGAATACCAAATGGGCCCAATCGGTTGGGTCCGTATCGATCCTGCCAAATACCAAGTAAACGGCGCTCCCACCAGGTCATTACCGCAGCACCGCCCACGGCGCCCACCAGTACAACGAAAGCAAATAGAATGACCATGCCGTCAGACATAAGACACCCCACTCTGTGCACCACGATGTTGAGGATTCCGTGCATTCGGATTATCAGTGGCGATCAACTGGGGCTTACGTGGTTGCCAGTCATTGGCTTTTTGTAATGTCGCCACGGCCCCAGCAACCAATGACTCAGTTCCGGGGATTCCCGCAGTGAATCCCACACATCCGTTTGCGAGCGAAGTATCAATCAACACCTCGAGTGTGACCCCCGTATCACCAAGTGCCACAGTAACCCCATCACCATCGGCAACCTGAAGCCTAGCTGCATCACCCGGGTGTAAAAGCAGCTGTGCTTCTCCTGACAATTCTGCAATCGCTGGCGATTGTAAGCTCAACTCATCACTGCCAAAAACCCGGTACACAGGCACGAGTAATGACGCACTTTGTGACGGCTGAAAAGCACTGGGAGCAGCACCTGGAGTCATGCCGTCCCCCGGTGATATCAATCGAACACCTGCTGACCCGCCTTTAATAGCACCGCCCGCTTCATCCTGAAATTTCTGTATGGACTGATTGGAATTCCAGCCCGGAGACCAACTAGAGGACATCAATGAACTCGGCAGCCCGACACTCAACCCTTCCATACTGAATGACAGTGGTGTCTCTTCATCCACCGGCTGCATAGGCTCATGAACAGATACATTGGCTAGCACTGCCGTGCGACCACTGTAGCGAGCAGGTTGTCGAGGTATTTTTAGTCCACGATTACGGAACTGGTGGTCCGGTGCAGCAGCGGTGATGTCAGACAATACGGGGATATCTTGTGCACAGGCTTGCTCCACTTGATCAAAATGCTGCAACTGATCAAAGCCAGGTAAACCCATCACCTGTCCGAGCTCAGACAACCACTGCCAACTGGGTAATCTGTCATCTTCTGCTACAAATACCGAGTAGTGCCTCTGTGCCCGCCCTTCGCTGCTTACCAACGTACCTTCAGATTCAGCAAAAGTGGCCACAGGTAATGCGATCTGTGATTTTGATAAGGTGGGATTATCCAGAGAATCCAGCACCACCAGCTGTTTGATATTTCCCAACAACCGGTCAACAACCTCAACAGGTGCACGTCGATAAAGGTCGTTTTCCATCACGACCAAGGTATCAATTTCACCCTGTTCAGCACTTGCTATCAGTGCATCAAACCCCATGCCTTCACCACCATCCAACATAGCCACACCGAGGCTATTACATTCCGGAACACTCAAGCTAAGCATGGTATTCTTTTCAGCAGAAAGCGCCTCGGCTACCGCTGTCGAGGCATCAATAATCGCCGAATTCATCAGGCTAGTACCGGAAACAATTATTGG
>JAGPWA010000012.1 GCA_018066715.1 Porticoccus sp.
GCTGAATGGCGAACTAACAACTGAGGTGAAGGTGTTCAGGGAAGAATTTGAGAAAGAAGTGGAGTTGGTTTTGGATCCCTTTTACCCCGAAGTGGCCTCCATTATTAACCCCGGAGCCTTTCTCAATGTTAATGGTGGGTCTACAGATATCACGGGTGTTGAAACGGGCATTAAGTGGGAATTGAACCAAGAAACGCGGTTATGGCTGTCGTATGCGTTTTCAGAAGTTGATCAACACTGCCAAACACTCGCCTTTCGGTGTTTCCATGAGAATGATGCGACACCCAAGCACACGGGAAGCTTGTTAGTGTCTCATGACTTCAATCGATATTGGCAAGCGAGTATTGGCTACTATTATCTGGATGAGATGGCCTGGACCCTGTGGGGTGGTGATACCGAATCTTATGACCGTATTGATATGCGGATTGCTCGAACCTTCAGCTTAGGTAGCTCGGATCTCAAGTTGGAGCTGATTGGTCAGAACCTCGGTAGTGACTATAAGGAATTTAACCAGCGTAATGTTTTTGAAACTCGCACTTTCGTTAGGGCGACAGTTCAGTTTCATTGAGCCTAGAGTTAATTGGCAGTCCTTGCCGCTTATACAAATATCACCGTAACACGGACTTTATTTTTTCGAGTATTCCTGTTGTCAGCTATACGTGTCGTTTCTTTTGAAAGAGGGCGGCATGTTAAGCTGATAGTCATTTTTAGGAGAACCCTCTGTGGTAAAAAAGAAGGCAACTGCCTACGTTTGCAATGATTGTGGTGCTGACTACAGCAAATGGCAGGGACAGTGCAGTGAGTGCAATGCCTGGAACACTCTAACTGAATTGCGTTTGGGGTCGACAAGTGCAACTAGTCGTCGTAGTGCCGGGTTTGCTGGGGCCGCTGATGGTGCAGTGAGTACACTGGCAGAGATTGCTCTTGATGAGATACCCCGGTTAAGTACTGGCACATCAGAACTGGATTTGGTGTTGGGTGGCGGGCTGGTTCCCGGCTCGTGTATTCTCGTCGGCGGCGAGCCTGGAGCGGGGAAAAGCACCTTATTGCTGCAAACACTCTGTGGGCTAGCTGAAACTCACAAGGCACTCTATGTCACCGGTGAGGAGTCACCGCAGCAGGTTGCTATGCGCGCAAGCCGCCTCGGGCTACCCACGGAAAAACTAAATATTATGGCAGAGACATCGGTCGAAACCGTCTGTGCCATTGCCGGCCAACTACAACCAAAAATTTTGGTAGTAGATTCCATCCAGGTAATGCACCTGGATGATGTTGCTTCCGCACCGGGCAGCGTGTCTCAGGTTCGGGAGGGTGCGGCGATGCTGATCCGCTATGCCAAGCAAACCCATACAGTGCTTTTGTTGGTGGGTCATGTGACCAAGGACGGCAGTCTTGCTGGGCCTAAAGTTCTGGAGCACATGATTGATTGTTCTCTGATGTTGGAAGGCTCAAGTGATAGCCACTTTCGTACTTTGAGAAGCAATAAGAATCGCTTTGGCGCTGTTAATGAGCTGGGTGTATTTGCCATGACGGACAAGGGGCTGCGGGAAGTCCCCAACCCCTCTGCTATTTTTTTGCAGCGTGGTGATGAGGTGGCTTCTGGTAGTGTGGTGATGGTGGTTTGGGAGGGTACCCGGCCATTATTGGTAGAGCTGCAGGCACTGGTGGATGACAGCAATCTGGGTAATCCCCGTCGCGTTACCCTTGGCCTCGATCATAATCGGCTGGCTATGCTTTTGGCGGTATTACATCGTCACGGTGGCATTATGGTCGGCGATCAGGATGTCTTCGTGAATGTGGTCGGGGGCGTCAAGGTGCTTGAGACCAGCGCTGATTTAGCGCTGATTCTCTCCGTTATCTCCAGCTTTCGTGATCACCCATTACCTAGAGATTTGGTGGTGTTTGGTGAGGTGGGGCTCTCGGGAGAAATCCGTCCTGTACCCAATGGTCAGGAGCGGTTGAGAGAGGCCGCCAAGCACGGGTTTAAGCGTGCTATTGTTCCGGCAGGCAATGCACCGCGCCAGCCGATCAAAGGTATGGATGTTGTCCCGGTTCGCAAGATAGCCGAGGCGCTTCAGGCTCTCGATTAATATTTATTACCCGCCATATTCTCCCACCCTCTTCATTGATACTTTCCTTTCCCTTCATTGACATTACCGCGTGCTGGGCGTAACTTCCTCCGCCTTGCTAATGCAATAGGTTCTCGGCATGCGATTCAGCATGTCGGGTTAAACGGGAAATCGGTGTGTTTTAACCCCAGCTTTTTTAAGGGGTTGGCAATTCCGATACTGCCCCCGCAACGGTAATTGAGTGAGGCTACTTGCCGGTAGGCAACCAGTAGACTCAAACGCTAAATCACACAGCCACTGTGTCACGACTTATTTGGTCACAACATGGGAAGGCGATTTAGCAGGGAAACCGCTCATGAGTCCGGAGACCGGCCTGTCGCTATGCAGACGAACCGCGGGGTGCGGTTGTGCTGGTGTCGACATTAACGCTGTCTCTCCGCCAATTTTTCCTCCGTGGATTTTTTTACTCAAGATGCGTTCGGGGCTGAACGCCGGAGAAAAATTGATGAAATATTTTGCCCTCGCCAGTTTTCTGGCAATTTTTACAGTGACTAATACTAACCAAGCATACGCTGAGCCGGCTGAAAATAAGGATTCCTATCTGCACGAAGTCGTTGTGAGCGCCTCACTCCAACCAATCAGTCTCCAGAAAACGGGTAATGCGGTTACGGTAATTTCTTCTGATGATATCGAAAAATCCAATGCCACCATGGTGAGCGATTTATTGCGTGATGTACCCGGTCTGGCCGTAAGTCGCAGCGGTGTACTTGGCTCTACGACCCAATTGAGAATGCGGGGTTCTGAGGCTAACCATGTGCTTGTGATGATCGATGGCGTAGAGGTGAACGACTCTTCTCAAGGGGATGAATTCAACTGGGCTCACCTGCCAGCAATGGGTATTGAGCGGATAGAGATTGTTCGTGGCCCACAGAGTTCTTTGTGGGGTAGTGACGCAATGGCTGGGGTGGTAAATATTATTACCAAGAAGAGTGATGCCCCATTTCAAGGGGGGCTTTACACAGAAGCGGGTAGCCACGGTACTAACCATTCAGGTTTTCGTGTTGGCGGTAGTGGCGAGACTCACCATATCAATTTGAGTGGATCACGTATTTCTTCAGATGGTGAAAATATCTCTCGACAGGGTGGAGAGGAGGACGGTTACGAAAACGACACGTTAAATTTGAATGCAGGCTGGCAGCCTATGGATAACCTCTCTTTATCGGTGACAGGCCGACAGACTGAGGGTGAAAGCGAGTTTGATGGTGTAGATTACTATGTGACTGGATTACCAGAAGATGCTGATAATGAGTCTGAATTTCGTCAGCGCTTTGTTCGGATGCAAGCAGAGTTAGTGCTATTGGAGGATCGTTGGAAGCAGCGGGTAGCGTTGGCCGTTAGCCGCCATGACAATGAGAACTTCTCCATCGATACCCTGACGGGTTCGACATCCTCTCGAAAAAAGCAATATTCATATCTGAGTAGCTTAAGCTGGGCTGAACAGACACAACTTCTTTCATTTTTAGCGGAACGGGAAACGGAAGACTTTACTCAGAAGGGGCCAATTTCCTTTTTTGGCGATGACCCCAATCAGAAGCAAAGTCGAAAAACAGACAGCCTCGCTCTTGAGTACCGTATTACCTTGTGGGATGACCTGACATTGGCAGCCAGTGTTCGCCATGATGATAATACTGAATTTAAAAATGCAAATACCCGGCATTTTGAGGCTAGCTATGTTCTGCCCGATAGCGGCACACGTTTTCGTGCCGCTTATGGTACTGCCGTCAAAAATCCCACGTTTACAGAGCGTTATGGTTTCTATAGTAGCTCGTCATTCTTTCCTTTTCGGGGTAACCCCGATTTAGAACCAGAAGAGTCCAAGGGGTGGGAAGTAGGTGTTGATCAGGCCTTTATGGATGGCGATCTGTTTATTGAGTTGACCTATTTTAAAGCTAAGCTGGAAAATGAAATTAACGGCTTTGTCTATGATCCCCTGAATTTTGTGACCACAGCGGAAAATGTTGACGGCACTAGTGATCGTGAGGGGATTGAGGCTACACTCGATGCGAAACTGACGGCTACTTTAGGGTTTAAAGCTAGCTATACCTATACCGATGCCACTGAGCCAAATTCGGTGACAGGTAATGATGTTGACGAGTTACGGCGGGCGCGCCACTTGGCGAGCGCGACATTGAATTGGTCGCCAACGAGCAAGCTAAACGTTTCTTTGAATGCGCAGTACACAGGTATTCAGGATGATATCTTTTTCCCACCCTATCCGCAGTCTTCGCAAGTATTAGAGCTAGATGATTACACGGTGCTAAATTTTACAGCTAACTACCAAATGAATAAGCAATTGTCGCTCTATACTCGTTTAGATAATCTATTGGATGAGGATTATGAAGAAGTTTACGGCTTTCAATCGCTGGGTTTTGGCGCCGTTGCGGGGGTTCGCTACAACTTTTCACAATAACTATTTTATTTGATGGCATCTCGATGCCTTATAACTCTTGAGACCTTGTTGGGGTAGTAAACTATGGTTGGGGTAGCGAGCCATGACTGATTTAAATCAAGCTGTTCGAACTAGAGTGCTACTTTCCTGGAGTAGTGGTAAGGACTCTGCGTGGAGTCTTTACCAGTTGCAGCAGAACCCCAAGATAGAGGTGGTTGGTTTACTGACCACCTTCAATCAAGCATTTGATCGTTCTGCAATTCATGGTGTTCGCCTAGAGCTTGTTCGGGCACAAGCGGAGTCTGCAGGATTGCCGTTATTGGAAATCCCACTGCCTTGGCCGTGCAGTAACGAGGCCTATGAACGAGCGATGGCTGAAGCACTGGATCGCGCTAAACGTGAATTATCTCCAGATGCTGTGGCCTTTGGTGATCTGTTTTTAGAAGATATCCGGCAGTATCGAGAGGAGCGCATGGCTGATACCGGTCTAGAGCTATTGTTCCCCATCTGGGGGATACCGACCGATGAGCTGGCCGAGCATATGATTGAGGCCGGCTTGCAGGCACATGTCACCTGTCTTGATCCTAGTAAAATGCCAGAGGTCTTATCGGGGGCTTCGTTTGATAAGGATTTCATCAAAAAACTGCCTAGCGTAGTAGATCCTTGTGGTGAGAATGGTGAATTCCATACCTTTGCCTGGAATGGACCTATGTATCAGAAGCCGGTGACTGTCATACAGGGTGAGACCGTTACCCGTGATGGCTTTGTCTACACTGATTTTATAGGTGCGCCACAATGAAAATTGTTTCCTTGCTGCCGAGTGCTACAGAAATTATTTGTGGCATTGGCCTGCGCGACCAATTAGTGGGCGTTACTCACGAGTGTGATTACCCTGAAGATGTAGAGGGTTTGCCGGTTGTCACTAGATCGAGGATTCCCAAAGGCCTGCCCAGTAATGAAATTGATGCCATCGTACGAGGCCAATTAGAAACAGATAGTGCGCTGTACAGCCTTGAAGCAGAGGTGCTGGCATCATTGTCACCAGACTTGATTGTGACCCAGTCACTCTGCGATGTATGCGCTGTTTCGGCGGATGAAGTCACATCTGTTGCTTGTCAATTACCGGGAAACACCAACGTCATTAATCTGGAACCCACCTGTTTGAGCGACGTGCTAGAAACTATTTTGGTGGTGGGTGATGCGGCCGAACGATCAGTTGAGGCGCAGGCTTATTTTGACAGTTTGACCCAGCGGGTTGAGGCTGTGGTTCAGCGTACAAAACATATCGGCCATGACTTACGTCCCAAGGTAGCTATTCTTGAATGGCTAGAGCCCCTGTTTGATGGGGGTCACTGGTATCCGGAATTAATTGAAATGGCGGGTGGTACACCTTGTTTTGGTCACCCGAATAAGCCATCTTGCAGTCGCTCCTGGGAAGATTTGATCGCTGCTCAACCAGATGTGATTTTGGTTTCTTTGTGTGGCTTCAATTTAGAGCGTACCGCTAAGGATATTCCTTTGTTGGCGAGTCGGCCTGGATTTTCCAATTTGCCGGCGGCCCAAAATGGTCAAACCTATATGGTTGATGGCAATTGTTATTTCAGTCGGCCTGGTCCACGTTTAGTGGATAGTCTGGAAATTCTTGCTAACCTACTTCATCCTGAGGTGCACTTTTTACCAAAAGGGGTGCCTTCGGCCATGAAATGGTCGGCAGAAGCTTGAGGATTAAAATGTGACTGATACGCACAAGAAAGACAAGCACCAGAAAAAAATGCAGAAGCTCAAAGAGAATGTGGACGCAGGAATTAAGGCCGCTGATTCTGAGCATGGTGTCGTCATTGTTCTAACCGGCGACGGCAAGGGGAAAACCAGTTCCGCTTTTGGAATGGTGATGCGAGCATTGGGGTATGACTACAAGGTAGGTGTTGTTCAATTTATTAAAGGAGAGCAACTGTCTGGTGAAGAGCTGTATGTGCGGGATAAGTGCCCAGAAGTAGATTTTTACCAGATGGGCACAGGCTTTACCTGGAACACGCAGGATCGAGAAGCCGATATCGAGGCTGCAAAAAGAACCTGGGCTGTAGCTGAGAGGATGTTAAAAGACGACAGCTTCCATTTGGTTGTACTGGATGAGCTTACTTATATGTTCAGCTTTAAATATCTGGATGAGGATATGGTGTTAAATACTGTGCGTAACCGCCCAGCGAATCAAAGTGTGGTGATCACTGGCCGGGGTGGAGGCTCTAATCTACAGGAGCTGGCCGATACCGTGTCTGAGATAAAAGATATCAAGCATGCCTACAAGTCCGGTGTTATGGCTCGTAGAGGCGTAGATTTTTGATCACTAATTAACCTTAAAGAGCAATTATTTTGCGCCGTCAGTCCCCCCCTACATTTATTTTTATTGTCAGCCTTATCTTGGTGTTTGCCTTGTTTTTAGGGTTGTTGAGTGGGGCCGTAGATATTCATCCGTCAAAGTTGCTGGGGTTGTTTAGCCTGAGCAATATGGATATGGACCACCGCATTCTTCAAACTATTCGTTTGCCTCGTGTATTACTGGCAGCACTGGCCGGAGCTTGCTTGGCCAGTTGTGGCGCCGTCATGCAGGGGTTGTTTCGCAATCCATTGGCAGACCCTTCTTTGATTGGAGTTTCCAGTGGCGCTTCGGTCGGCGCCAGCTGTGTGATTTTTTTTGGTGGTGCTAGCTTGGTCGGTAGCGGTGTTGGTTTGCCCGCTATCACCATAGGGGCATTTATTGGTGGATTGATGGCCACCAGTGTCGTGTATCGATTAGCAACATCCGTTACAGGCACCTCTGTTTCAACCATGTTGTTGGCCGGTATCGCTATTACTGCACTGGCTGGTGCCACGACTAGCCTGTTTAGCTTCTTTGCCGACAATGAAATGTTGCGCCGTATTAGCCTGTGGCAAATGGGTAATCTGGACGGTGCAGATTGGCCGCGGGTGGCGACTCTTGCATTGGTAGTGGTTCCTCTGATGCTGGTATTACCTAGAGAAGGGCAAGCGCTTAACGCAATGTTGCTGGGCGAGTCAGAGGCTCGCCATCTAGGCGTTGCTGTAGAACGCCTGAAGAGGCGATTAATATTACTCACAGCCTTGGGCGTGGGCGTAGCCGTTGCGGTATCGGGTGTGGTGGCCTTTGTTGGGCTGATTGTTCCCCATCTGGTGCGGTTGCTCATTGGCCCAGACCACCGCTATTTGATTCCTGGGTCTGCCATTCTTGGGGCGGCACTGTTGTTGCTGGCGGATACGGCTGCTCGAACACTGATGTCTCCAGCTGAGTTGCCAACAGGCGTTCTCACGGCCTTGTTAGGTGCGCCCTTTTTCATAGGCTTGCTGCTTCAGCAGCGCCAAAAACGGGTGGGTTAACCGATGCTTGAAGCCCGCCAGCTATCACTATCCATTGCTGAGTTTGCCCTATTGCAGAATATCGATCTGCAAATTAACCCCGGTAAAGTGACTGCTATTCTTGGCCCCAATGGTGCCGGTAAAACTAGCCTCTTGAGGCTGTTGACCGGTGAATCCCTCCCTTCGAGCGGTGAAGTCATTTTTAACGGAGCCCCTCTCAGTCAGTGGCAACCAAAACAACGGGCTAAAATACTGTCGGTGTTGCCTCAGGGGTCGCAGTTAAATTTTCCATTCACTGCTAGGGAAGTCGTGATGATGGGACGTATTCCCCACGCCACGGGTTTGATCAAAGATACTGAGATTGTTGATGCTGCACTTAATGCGGTAGGGGGCAGTTATCTGGATAAACGCTTCTACACTCAAATGTCCGGGGGTGAAAAACAGCGGGTACAGTTGGCTCGGGTTTTGGCTCAAATTTGGGAGGCCGATGTAAGTGGTGATCGCTTTCTGATTTTGGATGAACCCACCTCCGCTTTTGATCTAGCGCACCAGCAGCTTACCCTGAAAATTGTTAGAGACTTCGCTTGCCAGGGGGTTGGCGTGCTGATGGTTATTCACGACCTCAACTTAGCGGCGGGATGTGCTGATCAGTTAGTGATGCTTAATTGTGGTCAAATTGCTGCTCAAGGTACGCCAGAGGCTGTGCTGACGACCGAGATGATCCAAAATGTATTTAATGTGGATGCCTCCATTGGTGTTCATCCCAAAACGGGTGCACCGTTGGTTATTGTTTAACATGAATAGCTGGGGTTGCTTATCTGTATTACTGGTACTGTTCTCGGTGAGTGCATCAGCAGAAATTGTTATCAAAGATGACGTAGGGCGAGAGCTTGTATTGTCGAAGCCGGCCCAACGAGTGATTAGCTTGGCCCCTCATCTCACTGAAGTGGTTTATGCGGTGGGTGGTGGCGATCAGATGGTGGCCACTGTCGCTTGGAGTGACTTTCCGGAAGAGGCCAAAGCGTTACCGATTATTGGTTCTAACAATAAAATTAATTATGAAGCCCTGTTGTCCTATAACCCTGATCTGGTGTTGGTGTGGCATAGCGGTAATGGTGATGGGATTGTTCAAAGGTTGGTGTCACTTGGGCTGAATGTCTTCGTCAGTGAACCGCGAAATCTAAACAATATTCCGGCAACGTTACATAAAATTGGGCATCTTATTGGTCGAGAGATGGAGGCGGAAACGGTCGCACAGCAATTCCAGGCTTCCCTGGAATCTATTCGGCAGCAATATGAGAATGTTCGTACGGTAGACGTCTATTATCAAATTTGGCAATCGCCGCTGATAACCTTTGGTGGCGGCCATCTGGTATCTGATGTGCTCCGCTTATGCGGTGCAGATAATGTCTTTTCCAATGCGGGGCCTTTAGTCCCTAGAATAGGTGTGGAATCGGTGTTAGCGGTTGACCCTGAAGTCATTATTATTGGCCAATACACAGAAGTTGAAGCCGCTTTTGATGGTTGGCGGCAGTGGCCGCAGCTTCGAGCGGTAGCGCAGGATCACCTATACAGAGTTGACCCCTATTTGCTTCACCGTCACACACCGCGGATTGTTCAAGGTGCTCGTCAATTATGTGAGGCTATTGATAAAGTGCGATAAAGAACAAAATTCTAGACAATAAAAAACCGCCTTTCGGCGGTTTTTTATACTAGAGAAGATTAAATGTCGTAGCCGCGTTCATCGTGTTGCGACAGGTCTAGACCATAGGTTTCTTGTTCAGTATCTACCCGTAGGCCAACCATCATATCTACCAGTTTCAATATCAGGTAGGTGACGACTGCGGTATAGATCAGTACGGAAACCACGCCAATCACTTGTACTTTCAGCTGGGAGACCATCGCCATGCCTTCAGCATAGCCTTGCCCGCTAAAGAGACCCAGTTCAGATGAAGCAAAAAATCCCGCGAGTAAGGTGCCCAAAATGCCACCTACACCGTGTACAGGAAACACATCCAGTGAGTCATCGATCTTAAATTTCTGTTTGATGAGCTGGGTGGCATAGTAACAAACGATACCGGCAGTAAAGCCGATTACCATCGCGCCACCTGGGCCAACAAATCCAGAAGCAGGGGTGATGGTGCCGAGTCCAGCTACCATGCCGGTAACAATACCCAAAACTGAGGGTTTTCCGTATTTAATCCACTCCATCATCATCCACGCCAGGGAGCCAGTCGCGGCAGAAATATGAGTGACTAACATGGCCATGCCGGCATCACCGTTGGCTGCCAGTGCTGATCCAGCATTAAAACCAAACCAACCTACCCATAGCATACCGGCACCGGTAATGGTCATGGTCAAATTGTGGGGTGTCATGGCGTGTTGTTGGAACCCTTTGCGGTTGCCTATAACCAGTGCAGCAACCAATGCTGCAGTACCTGCTGTGACGTGTACGACGGTGCCGCCAGCAAAATCCAGAAGGCCCATGTCTTGTAGCCAGCCGCCACCCCAAACCCAATGGGTGATTGGGACATAAACCACCAACAGCCAGATGCAGCTAAAAATCATAACGGCAGAGAATTTAATCCGCTCAGCAAATGCACCAATAATGAGTGCCGGAGTAATAATGGCAAAGGTCATTTGGAACATGGCAAAGACAGATTCAGGGATATCACCGGCTAAGGTATCTTCCATGACGTTGCCCAGCATGAAGTTATCAAGGCCGCCGATCCAGCTATTTACAGAACCACCATCGGTAAATGCCAGGCTGTAACCACAAATAATCCAGATCAATGAGGCAGCACAAGTGATAGCAAAGCACTGCATTAGTATGGATAGAACGTTCTTAACCCGAACTAGCCCACCATAAAAAAGGGATAGGCCAGGAATGGTCATAAACAAAACCAGTGCTGTTGCTGTGATGATCCAGGCAGTGTTAGCGCCATTAAGGCTGTCTGCGTGCCCCATAGTGGGAAGCGCTAGGCCCAACAGTAGAGCACAGAGAGCAGAATTTCGATTAAGACGTTTCAGCATGGTTGTTGTCCTGTTTTTGTGCACCAAGAAAGTGCATAAAATCTGTCCATGTTGGATTTTGGCACCAATATAGAGCGGTTGTTGTTAGTTTTTGGCCGTTATCGGGCCTTTTTAAAGCATTCTCTGAAAGTACCGCAAATGCTGTGCCAAAAATGATTTAAAAATGGTTATTATTGGCACCTAATATTGTTTTGCTGTGGAGTAGGGTATGGAGTGGAAGTATTACTGACCGTTTTTGGTGCTGTTTTTATTGCTGAGTTGGGCGATAAAAACCAGCGGGCAACGCTGTTGTTTGCCGCTGATCATGAGGTCAGTCGCTGGACTGTTTTTATTGACGGATCTCTGGCATTAATAGCTACTTCAGCCCTTGGCGTATTAGCAGGAGGGGCTATTGCCCCGTTTGTTAGTCCGAAAGCGCTATCGCTTGTTTGCCGGTATTGCCATTGGCGCACTGACACTGGTACGGTCCTGGTAGATTGGTGCGCTCCTGGTAGAAAGGAAATGCGGCAGTGGACAAGTGATGAGAATATACTGGTGTTTATTCTATTTGGTGTGATGAATTTTGGTGTAATGGAGAGTCCCGATGACTAATGAAGAGTTTCAAAACCAGCTTGATGAATTACATGGAGAGTTGGAAAAAGCCAGCACCCTGGGGCCTGAAGAACGAGATTTATTTGGTCGCCTGATGTCAGATATCGTTAAGATCGCACAGGGTGAAGAGCCTGCGGACAAACCGAAGGAGACCCTTCTGGATCAGCTCGAACTTAAAGCCAGTGATTTTGAGTCAGGACACCCTCGCTTAGCTGCAGTGATTCGCCAAGTGCTGGATTCCTTAAATAAAATGGGAATTTAGCTATCTATTATCGAGATGTAAGTAAAGAGGGCCGCTTGTGATCAAGCACTTGGGTAATGGTTTCCTGCTGTTGGTTATGTTGTGTTCGTTGGGTTGTGCAACAACCCAAGACGAGGATTCCTATATTGGGTGGCACTGTTCGGGGGACAAGAGAAGCGATGACTGGACCTGTGAGCAGCGGAAGGTCAAGAATGGTCAAGTTGTTGATGAGCCAATCCAGGATACAAAAACAGCTTCAGCTGTGGATGATAACCGTGAACCGGAAAAGGCAGAATTAGTGTATGCAGGGATCCCGAATCAAAGTTGGCGTAAGCAGCTTCCTACGCTGACTAACGCTAAAGTCATGACAGGTACCCCCGGTGAACGACGAAGCAATCTTAAGGCATTACCCCCGAGGCAGCCTGAGCCCGTTTCCAGTGTTGTGGCGTATCCTCTGGCAAGCGATTCTGATTCAATTACTGTCAGTGAACCAGCACCAAGAGATACGGCAACAGTTGTACCAATAAATGAGCCTGCAATAGATCAGGGCCAAGTTGCCCCATCATCGCTGCCTGGTTTTACCTTACAGTTGGGCGCATTTAAAACCAAAGAGCAGCTCCAGAGTTTTATCGGCGATAACAGGCTTGAAAATTTGTCAGTTAGCCATGTTCAAATCTCGTCTGAACAGGATATCTGGCATGTGCTCACGTGGGGTGAGTTCGAAACGCCAGCCAAAGCTTTGCAAGCCTGGGATCAGCAGGTGGCTAATTATCCCAATGTTGCGCCTTGGGTTCGGCCCTTAAGTACACTGCAAACTGCCGGCTCGCCGGAAGAGGGTGATGCAGCGCAGGAGTCCTGACAAGATAAGCAAGTATCTTGAAAACTGATTAAACAATAACTTTCCGCTGTTGGTTTTATGAAAAAAGATAATATTTTTTCTAATATCCCGGAGTCTATTCCTGACGAAATTTTTGAGGAGGTTCTCTCCTCAGAGCATGTTCGTATCGAACGAATAATTTCCGGTGGTCACAGTAGCAATAATCGTTCATCAGAGGACGATTGGTATGATCAGGACGAGGGCGAGTGGGTGTTGGTTGTACAGGGAGAGGGCGTACTGGAATTTGAAGGGGGTGAAGAGGTTCGGCTGGCAGCCGGAAATTATGTGAATATCCCCGCCCATAAAAAACATCGTGTGACTTGGACTGATCCGGATAAAGAAACAATTTGGTTGGCAGTTTTTTATTAGTTGTCCGCGCGCGTTTACGGGCTGGATCCTGCTATCTAGAAACCCAAGCGGCTGCTGGCTAACCAAGTGGCCAGAGACCCCGCCAGAAAAAATCCTAGAGAATAAAAAATCGCGCTACGGCGAAAGCGCTTGCTGAGTTGTTGTTGTTCCTGGCTACCAATAATAAAGGGTAGTCCCTTGTGTTGGGGTTGTGTCAGCACATGTTCAGCCGGCTGTTGAGACTGTTTTATCTGCCGACGTCTGGCGTCTTTGAGGGCGGCATCGCGAACAATCTGCCACTCCTTTAAATCCAGCTCACCATCACCATTTTTATCAAAGCGGGCAAGCAATTCAGAAAAGTCCTGCTTCCATTCGTTGAGTACATTGCCGATAAGTTGTTTGGGCGTAAGAGTTCTCAGGCCGCCACTGTCAGTTTCAAAGTGCCCCAAAGTATAGAGAGGGTCACCTTCCATAATTAAATGCTCTGTGTAGCGGTAGCTGCGGCCAAAAGAAATTCGTGTTGTGGCTAGGGATAAAAAACCACTACGCCGATGAGTGGTTTTGTCGGAGCTTTTTGGTACCCCAATGGGGCGACGGGTATTGCCGTACCAGGTATGACGGTGGTGGCAGCTGATATCCGCACCCTGATGTTCAACCCGGCAAATACCCGTGGTATCTTTTAGATAAAAAGGCTGGCTGCAGGTACGGTTTTCGACAGTAACCCAATGGCTGGATTTTCCACTACTTTGATATTTCTCAATGGTGTAGCGCCACCAGAGGCACAGCGTGTTGCTAAGCGGGGCTAGTTGAGGATTGCCTTGAAGCTCCGCGACACCGATAAGCTCGGTATAGCCCTGGCTGGCAGAGCGTATTCGTGAGGTCGGCATATCTTCAATTAATCGGGCTCGTTTGAATTTCCGGTGACATCGGCTCAGGCACAACAGAGTGCCACCCATGGCAAGTATCAGCCAAAAGCCAAAGTCCCATCCTGGCATGTTGTGTACACACTCTCGACAGAACAGGGCGGCAATATCGGTGGATAACATAAATGTGTTGTTGGGTCAGGCGATGTGCATATTAAGAATTAAACAACCCTTTGATATTTACGTCGGCAGTCTCTTCTTCGGCAAAGTTTAGTAGTTCATGGGCGCCGAATTTAAAGAAATTGGCAATGAATACATCGGGAACCTGCTCGATACGGATATTGTTCAGATTAGCCGCATCGTTATACAGCTCACGACGGTCGGCAATACTGTTTTCCAAGTCGGAAATTCGCGACTGTAAGTTTTGAAATGATTGATTGGCTCGAAGCTCTGGGTAGTCCTCCGCCAAGGCAAATAGACGACCAAGGCCACTACGTAGTGCTGTCTCAGCAACGCCAAGAGCACCAAGGTCTTGGTTCTGGGCCGCATTGGAGACCATGCTGCGGGCATTGATAACCTTTGTCAGGGTTTCTTGTTCGTATTGCATGTACTGCTTACAGGTTTCCACCAGCTTGGGTAGTTCATCGTGCCTTTGCTTCAGTAGTACATCGATATTCGACCAGGCTTGTGTCACCCGGTGTTTCAGGGCAACGAGGTTGTTGTAAAGAGTAACGGCATACCCGGCCAGAAGAACCAGCAAACCGAGAATAATAAAGGTGAAAACTGTCATCGTGTCATCCTTATCTAACAGATAATGGCAGAATAGGGGCTTTGGCCAAGGTGAGCAATAGCAAGAGGTGGGGTTATCGATAGAGAAGGATAATTGGGGATAAGTGGCAGAGGGATTGATGAGAGAAAATGCCCGATAACCATTCCTAGTATATCGATACCCTGTAAATAATTCCGTGAGCTACTACACGTGAGCTGGCGGGGGCTATATTACCCCCTTGTGTATGAGCTATGACGTCTATGATCTCTATGGTGATCAGACTCTTTTTTATATTCGTGTTTTCCTTTGCTATGCCCTTTGTCGTCATCTCTCTTGAAGTCTCTCCTGGAGTTCCGGTCGTAGCCGCTGCTGTATTTATGGTCACTCCTGTCCTGGTGATGGCGATAACTCTGTACGTGGCGGTTGGAGTAATGATCTGATCGGTATGCTTTGCGGTCCAGCTGACGATTGATTTGGTCACCCTTGCGATCATAGTAACGTTCAATCCTGTCACCTTTCTGGTCCAATCGGCGAGCCTGGCGGTAATCACCCTTTAACCAAGCACGATGAGCAGCGCGATCTAGCTTGCGGTTAATTTGCTCACCCTTACGATTTAGACGTTGGTCAATTCTGTCGCCTTTTCGATCCAGGTCATTCGCTCTGTGATGGCTTTTCACATCCCGGTAGTTATTGGCATTGAAATGGACTAAATAGCCGTGCTCGGCATAGGAGGCTCTTGCCTGAAAGTGGCGGTCATCACGGTCGTGATCACCGGCCAGTGACAGTGAGGGTGTAACGAATGCAGCAGTTAATATTGCCAGTAGAGATAAGTTTAGTTTCATGGTGTTTTACCTCATTATTGTTTTACTCGTGGGGTATATAAACGCGGCACTCGCTAAAGGGTTGACGGAGTATCAATAGATGTTCAGCTTTTATCCGTAGGGTTTGGTTATACTTTAAATCTTACATGTCGAGAGACACGGGTAATGCGGGGCGTTTCTGTGAGTAATACTGTGACTGGGCCTACGAAAAAATATGCCCCAAACTGCTGAAAAAGGTGTGTCAGTGATGAGTAACCCAACACTTCTTGCCATTGATCAGGGCACAACAAGTTCTCGCGCTATTTTGTTTTCACAAATTGGCGAGGTCATCGATGTTCGGCAAAAAGAGTTGCAACTGTATTTCCCTCATAAGGGCTGGGTGGAGCAGCGACCAGAAGACATCTGGAGCGATACCCGTAACTGCTGTACCCAAATCTTAAATAACATGGAACAAAAGCCTGTCGCTGTGGGTATTACGAATCAGCGCGAAACTACTATCGTATGGGATCGTAAAACGGGAGAGCCCGTTTATAACGCCATTGTGTGGCAAGACCGGCGCACGGCAGAGCAATGTAATACCTTAAAAAAGCAGGGGCATGAGCAAACGATAGCCAACAAAACAGGTCTGCTGCTCGACCCTTATTTTTCCGCCACTAAAATCGCATGGATTCTCGACAATGTGCCCAATGCGCGCGCCCGTGCAGACGCAGGTGAGCTGGCATTTGGTACCGTGGATTGCTATCTGCTCTGGAAGCTAACCAATGGTGAGGTGCATGCCACAGATACCACCAATGCGTCACGTACCATGCTCTATAACATCGTGGAGCAGCGCTGGGATGAGGCGTTGTTGGCACTGTTTAATATCCCATACAGCTTATTGCCAGAGGTTAAAGATAATATTGCCTCGTTTGGTGTGACGGATAAACATATCTTAGGTGCTGAAATCCCCATTGGCGGTATGGCGGGGGACCAGCAAGCCGCCCTTATCGGACAGGGGTGCTTCAAACCCGGCATGGTTAAATCCACCTATGGCACGGGTTGTTTTGCCCTGATGAATATTGGGCCGGTATTCAAACCATCCCAACATCGTCTGTTAACGACCGTTGCATATCGTGTGGATGGACAAATAACCTATGCGGTAGAGGGTTCAATTTTTACTGCGGGCGCAGCAATTCAGTGGTTGCGGGATGGTTTAGGGTTCTTTGATGATGCTCGTGAGAGTGAGGCTCTTGCTACCTCTGTGTCGGACAGTAATGAAGTGTATTTTGTGCCTGCTTTTACCGGCTTAGGCGCACCCTATTGGTGCCCGGATGCAAAGGCGATGATTATGGGCTTGTCGCGGGAAAGCACCCAGGCACATATTGTTCGTGCCGCACTGGAAGCGCAAGCCTATCAAACCCTTGATCTTATGGGGGCAATGCAGGCGGATGGCGGGCACATACCAGATATTATTCGTGCTGACGGTGGGCTGGTGGCCAATAAATTTATGTGTCAGTTCCTGGCTGATATGTTGGGTATATCCATTGAGGTGCCCAAGGTGACAGAGACAACCGCTTGGGGTGCAGCAGCGTTGGCGGGTGTGCAGGTGGGCGTCTTCAGTGGGCTGGAGGATATCGCCAAGAGCTGGGAGGCGGATAAATGCTATAAGCCTCAAATGAAGGCATCAAAGCGGGATAGGCTTTACGCGGGTTGGAAAAAGGCTGTAGGGATGCTAACCAAAGAGGAGCGTGGTCAATAATAAAAGTGCTTATTTGTCATCAAGCACTTTTATTAGGCTCTTTTCTGAAGGTCAGGTTTAACTCTATTCGTTCTCGTCCGGAGCTGATTCTCCACGGGGAAGAGGGTTCCATTTGAAATTGGGTTTTGGTGTTGAGATCTTAGGCTGAATACTCTCTGGTTGAGCCTCTTCTGGTTCCGCGTCCTCACGATACTTAAGCTGCACGCCCTTTATGAAGTTACGTAAAACCTGATCTTTACACTCACGGAAGTGTTTGTGCCCGGGTTTGCGAAAAAAGGCACTCAATTCGTGTTTGCTTAAGCGGAGGTTCGCTAAGTCCATGATTTCTAATATATCTTCGGCCTTCAGGTTTAAAGCGATTTTTAACTTCATGAAGATAATGTTGTTGGTGAGTCGCTTTTCCGGCGTAGGTTGTACGCCCTCTTTTTTGCCCCGTTTATGGTTAATCAAGCCGTTTAGAAAAGTTGCCAAGAGGGTGTCGTTGCAGCTCAGGTACGAAGGGTCGTCCTCTTTTTTTAACCAGGCGCTGATCTGCTCCCGAGAGACCTTATGGTCAGCCAAGCCAAAGATAGTGATCATTTTTGAATCGCTAAAATCGAAGGCGTAGCGGATACGGCGCAAGATATCGTTATTTGTCATACATAGGTCCTGGTTTAAAGCTTTAGTGGTGTGAAAACAACATGTTGCCTCGTTAGTCTGGAGGCAGTAAAGGTACGTGTGTAATCCGTTTAATCTTTCTTAACCCTATAAATTATATGGGTAAACTTATGGAGGAATAGAAAGAGGGTGGTCAAAAAGTAATCGTTAGGATCATATTAATCTGTTAAACTTGGTGGTTCATTATGAACCCTTTAGCCACCCCGGTTATGCGCGTCGTTTGAGCTATACTAATTCTATACGGGTATTTCGGGAAATAACTACAAAGATATCAAATTATGTATAAAGACCTCAATGCCAGACTAAAAGAGACCACTGACACGCCATGGGATTCCGCCTATGAGCACTTGGCTGCTTATAAAGCGGAGAAGAGTAACTGTTTAGTACCACAGTTTCACTTAACTTTAGATGGCTTTGCCCTAGGTTTTTGGTTGCTTAGACTGCGTCGTGATAGGGATGACGGCCTACTTTCAGAAGATCAGATCAAGCGTTTGGATGATCTGGAATTTGTATGGGATCCCCGTGAGCCACTTTGGGAAAAAGGGTTTGCCGCGATGCAAGTCTACAGAGCTAAATATGGCAACAGCTTGGTGCCCGAACATTATGTTACCCCACATGATCATTATGAACTTGGCACTTGGGCAAGAGCACAGCGTCTAACAGAGGGTAACTACCCCAGAGAGAAATGGGAGCGCCTGTGTACGCTGGATTATGTTTGGGATCTTAAGCAATACGCATGGGATAGGGCATTTGCTGCTCTGGAAGCCTACAAGGCAGAGCATGGCGATTGCTTGGTACCCGAAGACCATATAACTGAAGATGAGTTGGAGTTGGGTACTTGGGTTGTCAGGCAGCGCACCGATTTACAATTTAGCTTTCTCGAAGAAGACCGGATGCTGAAGCTTGATGCTCTGGGCTTTGCTTGGGCAGTGCAGGACAGTAGTGCATCGATTAATCTACATATTCCTCGGAAGCCATGATTAGAAATTGTTAGTCACAGTGTTTTAATATGCTGTGCTAAATAAAAAAAGGCCGCCTGATGGGCGGCCTTTTTTGTTTTTAGTGTTTAGTTTTAGTGTTTAGTTAATGCTTCAACCTTTTGTACTTCACCCGCTTAGGCTGAGCATCCTGTCCCTTCCGCTTAATAAAATCTTCATGGTATTCGGTGTAATCGCCTTCAAATAACACGACTTCACTGTCGCCTTCGTAGGCGAGGATGTGGGTGGCCACACGATCCAGGAACCAGCGGTCGTGAGAGATGACCATCACGCAGCCGGGGAAGGTTTGAATGGCCTCTTCCAATGCGCGCAGGGTTTCAATATCCAAGTCGTTTGATGGCTCATCCAGTAGTAACAGATTGGCACCTTGCTTGAGAGTATTGGCTAGATGCAGGCGGCCACGTTCACCACCGGATAAGTCACCGACACGTTTTTGCTGATCACCGCCTTTGAAATTAAAGCGGCCGGCATAGGCTCGGGATGATACCTGGTAGTTGCCGATTTGCAGGTTGTCCTGTCCGCCAGAAATTTCTTCCCAAACGGTTTTACTGTCATCCAGATTTTCCCGGCTTTGCTCCACAAAGGCCAAATTAACGGTTTCACCGAGGGTGATGGTGCCGCTATCGGGTTGCTCTGTACCGGCAATCATGCGGAACAGGGTGGATTTACCCGCTCCGTTACCACCGACAATACCGACGATAGCCCCTTTGGGAATATTGAAGGACAGGTTGTCGAGCAGTAGTTCATCACCAAAGCTTTTACTCACGCCATCAAATTCAATGACTTTGTCGCCAAGGCGTGGGCCCGGTGGAATATAAATTTCATTGGTTTCGTTGCGGTTTTGAAAGTCCTGAGAGTTCATCTCATCAAAACGGGCCAGACGCGCTTTACTTTTTGAGCGACGACCTTTGGGGTTTTGGCGAATCCACTCGAGTTCGTGCTTGATTGTTCGTTGGTGGGCATCTTCCTGCTTCTGCTCTGTAGCAAGGCGCTGCTCTTTGGTTTCCAGCCATGTCGTGTAGTTGCCTTCGTAGGGAATGCCGTGGCCCCGATCCAGCTCTAAGATCCAGCCGGCAACATTATCAAGAAAGTAGCGGTCGTGTGTTACAGCCACTACGGTGCCGGAAAATTCTTCAAGGAATTTTTCCAGCCAATAAACTGATTCGGCATCCAGGTGGTTGGTGGGCTCATCAAGCAAAATCATGTCGGGCTTGGAGAGCAGTAAGCGGCAGAGTGCTACCCGACGTTTTTCGCCACCGGAGAGCTTGGTCACATCGGCGTCCCAAGGCGGTAGGCGCAAGGCGTCTGCAGCCACTTCCAGGGTGTGATTAAGGTTGTGGGCATCCCAGGTTTCAATAATGTTTTCCAGCTGCCCTTGACGCTTGGCTAGCTTATCGAAATCCGCATCGGGTGCTGCGTAGTCGGCATAGACTTGATCCAGTTGTTTCAAGGCATCGACTGCTTCGTGAACACCATCTTCCACATTGCCTCGTACGTCTTTTTCCGGGTCAAGCTGTGGTTCCTGTGGCAGGTAGCCCACCTTGATACCCGGCATGGGGCGAGCTTCGCCCTGAATGTCGGTATCGAGCCCCGCCATGATTTTCAGCAGAGTGGATTTACCCGAACCGTTAAGGCCCAGTACGCCAATTTTGGCGCCGGGGAAAAAAGACAGTGAAATATCTTTGAGGATTTCGCGTTTGGGTGGGACCACTTTTCCCACACGATTCATGGTGTATACGTATTGAGCCATTGGATTCGGTAACTATCAGGTTGTTTAGATAGCCCGTATTCTAGCGGAAATCAGCAGGTAACAGGAACTGGGCTCGATATACGTACAGATATGTATGGGAGCGGCCATACGGGAATACATTTATACGTAGTGTGTTCTTAGTGGGGCCCTCAACCTTTTACCGGTTGATCAAAACCTAAGTTGCCCATCTCAATGCCGCGTCGGAAGTCGAGCATATGCTTCTTCATCCACTCTTCCGCTTTGTCGGGGTTATTCTCACAAATGGCACCGTAGATATGCTGGTGTGCAACGAGTATCCGTTCACCGGGTGAAAGTGCCCGAATAACTGCGCCCCAAGCGGCGGGATAGAACAGTTCGTTTAGTGGAGCTCTGGCTAGCAGCAAGGCGCTATTGTGGGTCGCTTCGGCAAGAAGGTTATGAAATTCGATTTCAGCATCTAACAGGGCATCGTGATCATCCATTATCTCGCGGGTGTGGACTAGGTTGGCGGCTAGTAATAGTTTGTCCTTGCGTGTTGCGGCAGTGCAGGCCAATTTGCTGGCTAGGGGCTCCAGCCCCATGGCGACCTGCCATAGCTCTTCATAGGTGACTTGATGCATTAACAGGGCTGAGCTGACAGAGCGTCCCACAGTTTCGGTTGGGGGTAGGGTGGCCACCAAGCGTTTTCGGTCTGCTCTACCCAGTATGCCGCCATGCTCCAGTAACCGAATGGCTTCGCGAACGGTGGAGCGAGTCACGCCAAACTGCTCGGCGAGCTTGGTTTCGGTGGGTAATAACTCCCCTGTTTTTATCTCCCCGGAAACAATGGCATTGCGGATTTTTTCACTCACCACCCGGTAGGCGGGTTGGTGGGCGATTTTTTCGAAGTTAACCTGTTTTGTCATTTACCCCAAACCCCTTGCCTATATTCATATGTTATAGCCAATAGGTGAATTGATTTGGCTGTTACCCGCTAGAATAACAGAGTTTACTATAATTGACATATTGTCGGACAATGAGTCAATATAGGCTATATTTTGTACTACACAAGTACGGGAAAATGCGTGAAGAAAGCCTTCTAGATCGCTTATTTGGGCCGACGTATTTTTATGGATCACCCGTTTGAACCCCAGTGCCCAGCAGAGGATTGTGGCCATGGTAGACGCTATTCAAAACGAGATGCTTTCGACAGATGACACTGAAAGGCCCTTGCGGATTGTAACGGCGGCATCACTCTTTGACGGCCATGATGCAGCCATCAATGTGATGCGCCGCCTGATTCAGGCGCAGGGCGTCGAGGTGATTCACCTAGGTCACAACCGCAGTGTGGATGAGGTGGTTCGTGCGGCTATTCAAGAGGATGCTGATGCCATTGCCGTGAGCTCTTACCAGGGTGGGCACATGGAGTATTTTCGTTATATGTTGCAGCTTCTCAGGGAGAGCAGTGCCGAACATATCAAAGTATTTGGCGGGGGTGGTGGCACCATCACGCTGGAAGAAATTGCTGAACTTGAGTCCGAAGGTGTGGTGCGAATTTATCACCCTGCCCATGGGATAGAGTTGGGTTTGGTGGGAATGATTGAAGACTTGGTTGATCTTGCAGGGCGAGGTCGAGGGCTAGAGAGAGGCCAAGTAAGCGCTGAGATACCAGAACAGCCGGCCATGGATAATGAGGTCGATGTTGCACAGATGGTTTCTGCGATTGAAAACGGTGCTATCGACAAGTTAGACCTTTTACGATTGAAAAAAGAATGGCTGGCCTCAGCTGGAGGCACGCCAGTTGTTGGTATCACTGGTACGGGGGGCGCAGGAAAAAGCAGCCTTGTTGATGAGCTGCTTGACCGGTTTTTACAGCACCAGCCAGAGATGCGGATTGCTGTGTTGGCCGTGGATCCAACCCGTCGTCGTACGGGCGGTGCGCTGCTAGGCGACCGAATTCGGATGAATAGTCTGGCGTCCAAAAATATTTATATGCGCTCCATGGCGACACGCCGACAGCATTTGGCAACCAGCAAGATGCTGGGCGATGTGACCTTATTTCTGAAGTCACTGAATTACGACTTGGTGTTGCTTGAGACGGCGGGTATTGGTCAGAGTGATTCTGAAATTGTCGATTTAGTCGACTTCTCTCTTTATATCATGACCAGTGATTTCGGCGCGGCCAGTCAGTTGGAAAAGATCGATATGATCGATTATGCCGACATGATTGTTCTCAATAAATATGACAAGCGAGGCGCGGTGGATGCACTGCGGGATATACGCAAGCAGTGGCAGCGAAATCATAACGCCTTTACGGTTTCCCCGGATCAAATCCCGGTCTACCCCACCATTGCCAGCCAGTTTAATGACCCCGGTATCAATAGAGCGTTTTCGAATTTGTGTCGGTTGTTGGTTGAGAAGCTAGACCTGGATAATACGTTTGAAAGCTCTGCACCAGATCCAGAATCAAGCTCAGAGTTAGAAACGGAGCCAAAATCCGTGGCGCTGATACCGGCTAACCGGATTCGCTATCTTGCTGAAATTAGCGAGCAAGGACGAGAGATAAAGGCGCGCAATGCTCAACAGGTGGAATTGGCCTCAGTGGCCTATCAGAGCTATCAGGTACTGAAATAACTGGCCGATCAGGCATTACCAGAGCCTATGATGCTTTATCCCGACCAGTATTCTAGTCAGTACCCGGATAAGCATTTGTCTGCCGATCAGGTTGATCCTACCTTGTTGAAGTTACGTCAGCGTTATCAAGATGCTATGGCCGGATTGAATGCAGAATCCATCAGCTTATTAAAGTCCTGGCCCGACCGTAAGTCGGGTGTTGAGCAGGCAAAATACGCCTATTCCATTCGTGGCAAAGAAGTCTCTGGTGATAACTATATCGAGACCCTCAGTCATTTAATGGTGCCGAAAGTTGCCGCACCTCAATATAACGAGTGGGGTGAACAGTTAGCCTTTTTACTGGCTGAAAATT